>DLOY01000062.1 GCA_002478545.1 Micrococcales bacterium UBA7472 | reverse complement strand
GAGGCAACCATGCAGCAGATGGCAGAAATCCTCTCGCAGGTGTTGCAGGCCGCCGCGCAAAATGGCCTCACGGGCAAAGTGTCTCTCGGGGCAGCACCTGAGGCGCAAAAGCCTGTTCCGCCAGAATTCATCGCAGCCTATGAGGCGATTGATCGAGGCGATTTAGATTCCGCGGAGGCCATCTTCTCCAAGTATTTGGTTGAGAAGCCTGCTGATCAAGATGCCAAGGCGGGCCTTGCGCAGGTAAAGCTGATGAAGCGTCTGCAAAGCCCAGAGCCAGGGGAGCAGGGTGCGCTTTTTGCAAGTGCCGACCAACTTGTAGTCGGTGGTGATCCAGCCGCGGCATTCAAGGTTTTGCTAGACGAATTCGCAGTGAACTTTGATGCTCGAGACCAAATCCGAACCAGATTGCTCGAGCTGTTCACTCTGATTGGTGATAGCGAGGAGCCGGTGTTAGCTGCCAGAAGACGCCTGGCCTCACTGCTTTTCTAGGCTTTTAGCCAGATCGCTCCAAGTGGCGGGATGTTCACACTTGCCGAGAACTCACGTCCATGCATCGGGATTGACTCTGACTTCACTGAGCCATAGTTACCAACTCCGCTACCGCCGTAGATCTCGGCATCGGTGTTCAGTAGTTCCGTCCAATCACCCTGCTTTGGTAATCCGATTCTGAAGTTTTCGTAGGGGTGTCCCGCAAAGTTGATGATGCATGCAATCTGGTTGCCTTTTGCATCGATCCGCAGAAAGCTCAGCAAGTTCTGATCGGCGTTGCCACCATCAATCCACTGGAAACCATCGCGCTCGTGATCTAGCTCCCAGAGGGCTGGATTTTCCACATAAATGCGATTTAGGTCAGCAACCAGCTGCTGCATGCCTCGATGTGGGTGGTGATCAAGCAACCACCAGTCAAGCTCACGTGACTCGGACCACTCGGATGGCTGGGCGAATTCTTGACCCATGAACAAAAGCTTTTTGCCAGGGTGTGACCACATAAAGCTCAAATAGGCGCGCATATTGGCGAGTTTTTGCCAGTGGTCTCCTGGCATCTTGGCAAGCAGTGATCCCTTGCCGTGAACAACCTCATCGTGGCTAATTGGAAGCACAAACTTCTCGTCGTACGCATAGAGCATGGAGAAGGTGATTTCACCGTGGTGATACCTGCGCCACATCGGATCTTTTTGGATGTACTCGAGTGAGTCGTGCATCCAACCCATGTTCCACTTGAATCCAAACCCCAATCCCCCCTGGTCGGTCGGAGCAGAAACTCCTGGGAATGCGGTGGACTCTTCGGCGATCATCATGATCCCGGGGTTTCGCTTATAAGCGGTGGCATTTACCTCTTTGAGGAATTCAATGGCGTCAAGGTTCTCCCTACCGCCGTAAATATTCGGAAGCCACTCACCGTCTTTTCTCGAGTAGTCGAGATACAGCATCGAGGCGACCGCATCCACCCTGAGTCCATCGATGTGGAACTCTTCAAGCCAATAAAGCGCGTTGGCTACCAAGAAGTTTTTTACCTCGGTGCGACCAAAGTTGAAAACGTGAGTTCCCCAGTCGGGGTGATCGCCGCGTCGTGGATCGGCATCTTCATAGAGTGCTTCACCGTCGTAGCGAGCAAGTGCCCAGTCGTCCTTCGGAAAGTGAGCTGGCACCCAGTCCATGATTACGCCAATGCCGGCGTTGTGGAGCTGGTCGACCAGGTATCGAAAGTCATCTGGGCTACCAAATCGTGAGGTGGGTGCGTAATAGCCCGTTACCTGGTAACCCCAGCTGCCACCAAATGGGTGCTCGGCAAGCGGCATGAACTCAACGTGGGTAAAGCCCAAGAACTTGACATGCCCAATCAAATCCGAGGCCATGTCGCGGTAGTTCTTGGCACCGCGCCAAGACCCAAGGTGAAGCTCATAAACGCTCATGGGTGAGCGCAACGCATCTTGCTTGGCGCGGCTCTCCATCCACTTTTTGTCGGTCCAGCGGTAATCACTGGCCTCCACTATCGATGCGGTTGCCGGCGGTATTTCACAGCGGCGAGCAAGCGGATCAATCTTGGTGATCCAGTTTCCGTGCTTGGTTCGAATCTGGAATTTGTAGAGCGCACCGGGTTTGACTCCTGGAATAAACAGTTCCCAGACGCCCGAGTGCCCCATAGAGCGCATCTGATAAAGCTGACCATCCCAGTGATTGAAATCACCAACCACACGAACACTCTGGGCATTTGGTGCCCAAACCTTGAAACTCACACCTGAGGTGTCGCCCAGTGAATCCTTGGATTCGACAAAGTGTGCCCCAAGTGCCTGCCAAAGCTGCTCGTGCCTACCCTCGGCGATTAGGTGGATGTCTAGATCGCCAAGTTTTGGCAGATAGCGGTAAGGGTCATCTGATTCCCAGGCCGGCGCATTCTCGTATTCGGCAACAATTCGATAGTCGCCGAGCTTCTTATCGCCACGAACTTCCCAAATGCCACCAAAAACGTGTTCAGCCACATGACTGCCTGACTTTGACCTCAGACTTACCGCTTTGGCAAACGGTCTAAGGGTTCGAACCACCCAGTTTTTGGCTTCCTGGTGAAAACCTAGGACCGAGTGCGGATTGTGATGGCGTCCTTCTGCAACTAGTTGCAGTTCGTGGGCATCTGGATTCATCGCTCGATCCTTAGAATGTGTGCCGGCTCGGTGAAGGCATCAAGTCTGACAAAGTTGTGCTCACCCCAGGTATAGGTCGCTCCGGTAATCAAATCGGTCACCTTGAATCCCGGCGAGACGTTCAATGCCTGCAAATCAAGATGCACCATGCTCTCGCGAACTGAGTGCGGGTCAGTATTGACGACAACGATGATGGTGTTCTCCTTGCCGCCAGCGTGCTCAGCGCTTAGGTGTTTGGAGTACACCAAGATCTCGGAATCATCGCTGTGATGAACCACAAGGTTCCGTAGCTGTCTAAGAGCCGGGTTTTCTTTTCGAATCTGGTTCAGTAGGCCGATTCTGGGTGCAAGTGAATTGCCGGTTTTCAAAGCGCCTTCGAAGTCACGGAACTTGTATTCGTACTTCTCGTTGTCGATGTTCTCTTCGGCACCCGGTCTGGCGACCGACTCGTAGAGCTCAAAACCTGAATACATACCCCAGGTGGCTCCTGCGGTAGCGGCGATGGTGGCACGAATCTTGAACGCTGGCTTGCCACCGAATTGCAGGTATTCGGTCAGGATGTCCGGGGTATTTACCCACAGCGCTGGCCGGAAGAAATCTGCCGAGTCTTGGCTCAGCTCCTTTAGGTATGCAGCGAGCTCATCTTTGCGGTTGCGCCATGCGAAGTAGCAGTAGGACTGCTGGAATCCAGCCTTGCCCAGGGCGTGCATCATGGCCGGTCTCGTAAAGGCCTCAGCCAGGAAAATCACCTGCGGGTCCTTGCGATTCACCTCAGCAATCAGGCGCTGCCAGAACGAAACTGGTTTGGTGTGTGGGTTGTCCACGCGGAAGATCATGACTCCGAACGAGATCCACTTCCGCACTACTCGTAACACCTCTTGGTAGATGCCCTCAGGGTCATTGTCGAAGTTGATGGGGTAAATGTCTTGGTATTTCTTTGGGGGGTTCTCCGCATAGGCGATTGAACCATCGGCCCGGGTGGTAAACCACTCCGGGTTGCTCTTTACCCAGGGGTGATCAGGGGAGGCTTGCAAAGCAAGGTCCATGGCAATCTCGATGCCAAGCTTGTTGGCTGCCTTCACGAAGTCCTTGAAGTCCTTCTCGGTGCCGAGATCGGGGTGAATGGTGTCGTGACCGCCTGCGGTATTGCCGATTGCCCACGGTGAGCCCGGATCCGCTTCGGAGGCATCAAGGGTGTTGTTCTTGCCCTTTTTGTGAGCGGTGCCAATCGGGTGAACTGGTGGGAGGTAGAGCACATCGAATCCCATTTGCTTCACTCGGTCTAACGATGCAACCGCGGTCTTGAAATTACCCGAGGTGATGTTTCCAGCCTTGTCTCGCTTCGCACCCTCGCTTCTAGGGAAAAACTCATACCAACTTCCCGAGCCAGCTAAGGTTCGCTCACACAGCACCATTCTGGGCTCAGACAAAGTCTCTAGGTTTCGAAGGGGGGTGGAACTAGCTAGCGCCACCAAACCTTGTGAGAGAGCATCTTCAAAAGCCTCTTTCGGAGGTTGGCTCGTGAGAAGGTCCGAAAAACGCCCGAGATCCTTTTTTTGCTTTGGGTATGCGACTGCCATTTTGCCCAGCAGTCTTTGGCCCTCGAGCATCATTAGTTCTTGATCAACGCCAGCCTTGAGCTTTACCTCAGTGTTGTGAAGCCAAGTTTCGAACTCATCATCCCAGGCAGAGATTTGATAGCTGTAGGTGCCAATTTCAGATAGCTGAACTTTGGTTAGCCATTGGTCTAGGCCTGGACGCCCAGGGTTGAGCTTTATGCGCTGAGTCCTGCCCTTTGGGTCGGTGAGCAAAAGGTCAACTGCGATGGCATCGTGGCCCTCGCGAAATGCGATTGCGCCAAATTCAATGACCTCACCCGAGAAAGCCTTGGCCGGAAACAGCCCGCCATCAACGCTCGGCCAGGTCTTTGTGATCGGAATGCGCCCAATGGCGAAAGATTTGCTCTCCACGTTCACAATTTAGTGAGCTAGAGCCGAAACCGCTTGCAAATTCACTAAATGGTTATCTAACGAGAAATAACTGCATGCTGGCCTCGACCATTCGAAGCTTTGAGCCAGGGTTTAGCAAGATGGTTCGCTTGGGTGGTAATTCGAGTGCGCTATCCCAGAGCAACTCAAATGAGCCGATGCCTTCTCGCCTAGGCAAGGTCACGCTCTTGACCTGTTCCTGCCCGTTGATAACCAACAGCAGACCTTGCTTAGAGCCATCGTTCATTAGGTGGTAGCTCAAACGCTGCAAAGTTCTGCGTTCAGGGTTGTGCCAATCTTCGATACTCATCTCATCGCCGCGAACCGAATACCAAAGCATTTGATCGTGTTCCGGAGTCGGTTCGTCAATTCGAGCAAATCCTCGAGGCCTCAGCGCTGGGTACTGCTTACGCAGAGAGATTAGGTGAGAGACGGTGGCCTCAAAATCGCTCTGGTGTGCATTAGGTTCCCAGTTCTGCCAGGTAATCACGTTGTCTTGACAGTAGGCGTTGTTATTTCCGCCCTGCGATTTCAAACGCTCGTCACCGGCTGTAATCATCGGTACACCAGAGGAGAGCAACAGTGTTCCCATTAGGTTTCTGGCAGCCTTGCGCCTGGCGTAGTTAATGGATGGGTTCGGGGTCTCACCCTCGAAGCCGTGGTTGAAGCTCAGGTTGTTGTTCGCGCCATCTCGATTGCCCTCGCCGTTAGCACTGTTGTGTTTGACGTTATGGGAGACCAAATCCCAGAGTGTGAAGCCATCGTGAGCGGTGATGAAGTTGATGCTTCCAAGCGGAGAGCCGTCCACCATGATGTCTTGGCTGCCTGAGATTCGACCGGCTAGCTCCTGGACACCGCTGTTGTGCTGAGAGTTGTTTCGAGCGTGAGCGATATCGCTCAACCAAAACTTCCTTACCGAGTCTCTAAATCGATCGTTCCACTCGGGGAACCCAGGCGGGAAGTTACCGGTTTGCCAACCACCCATCCCAACATCCCAGGGTTCCATGATTAGTTTGGCCTGCGATATAACGGGGTCTTGTTGCATGGCAAGAAGCAGCGGATGCTGAGGATTGAAGTGATTATTCTCATCGCGGGCCAGCGTTGCGGCAAGGTCAAAGCGGTAGCCATCGATCTGCAATTCCTGAGTCCAATAGCGCAGGGAGTCGAGTGCGAGCTTCTGAACCATGGGATTGCCGAAGTTCAGGCTGTTACCGCAGCCGGTGGTGTCCTGATAGTTACCGTAATCGTCTTGACGGTAGTAGTTGGAGTTATCCAATCCGCGGTAGGAGTAGGTGAGACCCTTGTGCCCACCCTCAGCGGTGTGGTTATAAACCACGTCCATGATGACCTCGATACCCGCTCTGTGCAGTTCTCGAATTGCGGTCTTTAGCTCTTTCAAAATCGCTGAGGGGCCCTTAGCCCTGGTTGCCTCGGCCGCATACCGCATGTGAGGGGTAAAGAAGTTGATGGTGTTGTAGCCCCAGTAATTGATAAGTCCAAGGTTAATAAGCCTTGGTTCAGAGATAAGCGCCTGAATAGGCAAAAGCTCAATCGCGGTAATACCAAGGTTCTTTAGGTATTCGATTGTGGCTGGGTGACCAAGAGCTGCATAGGAGCCACGAATCTCCTCTGGGATAGCAGGGTTTACTCGGGTGAG
>DLOY01000044.1 GCA_002478545.1 Micrococcales bacterium UBA7472 | reverse complement strand
TCAGTTCTGCTGCTAGATGAACCCTTTGGCGCTCTGGATGACATGACCAGGCAGCGTCTAAACCTGGAACTTTTAAGGATCTGGACCGAGAAACCAGCGACCACCCTTATGGTGACGCACGGCATCTCAGAGGCGATCTTCCTATCCGATCAGGTCGCAGTAATGTCTCCAAGACCAGGCCGCATCAAGGAAATCATTGAAGTTGATCTCCCGAGACCACGCACACCCGAGATGATGCGCACCCCCGAGTTCCACGCACTGCACGATCGCGCCTCTGAGCTGCTCTTCGGATCGAACCTTGCCGGCGATGATCTCAGCTAGTCAAAAACTGCGCCCCTACCTGGGTGGAACTCTTGGAACTCTTGGAAGCATTGCTGTTTGGTGGTTCAGCGCAGAAACTATTTTTGCTTCAATCGGTAGACGCCCTGACGGGTCCGGCGGAGCAATTCCAACTCCCCCGCAGGTCATTGCTCAGTTGGTCGAAGATGGGTTCTCGTTCTACGTAAAGAACGCTTCGATCACTTTGGCTGAGGCCGGACTTGGCTTTCTCTGGGGCAATCTTGCAGCTTTGGCCTTGGCCGCTCTTGCCCTGCTTTTGCCAAGACTTGAATCCTTGGCCTCACAAATCGCTGTAATCACCTACTGCATTCCAATCGTGGCAATTGGTCCAATCGTGAGATTGGTGGTTGGAGCTCCTGGCCCATCGGAGCCAGCCGGAGCAGCTGTTGTGCTGGCGGCACTGAGTGTCTTCTTCACCACTTTTGTCGGCGCACTAACTGGGGTTCAATCAACTGACAAAAGGGCGTTGGACGTGGTTACTGCTTATGGCGGTAACGCCTGGCACAGGCTCGTAAAGGTCCAGCTACTTTCAGCACTGCCATCGATTTTCGCCGCGTTGAAAATTGCCGCCCCGGCAGCTTTCTTGGGGGCAATTTTGGGAGAGTATGTTGGCGGCACTGATGCAGGGTTTGGACCTGCAATGGTGAATGCTCAGCAAAGCCTGGAGGTCGCCCGAGTCTGGGGTGTCGCACTTATTTCGGGCCTAATCGCAGGTGCTGGCTATGCCCTCTTTGGCCTGATCTCGAAACTGGCAACCCCTTGGGCAAAGGTGAGCGTGCGATGAATTTCAAGCTAGAAGATGCAGAAGACAAATCCCTCATCGCAGTTCGCTCAAAAGTAAGGCGCGAAGAAATTGCCTACTCCCTCGGGATCATGGTCAAAGGTTTTGCAAACACCGCCCTGTCGCTTGCCGTTGTCATACTGCTGTGGGTGGTTGGCCTGTGGGCGCTAGATGTAACTCCATACATCGGCAAGGGGCCAGTCGAAGTCTTTACCTGGTTGTTTTTGGATGCGGACTCGGCCGAGCACCTTGGTCTGGTGGGTACCGCGCTTTCGCAAACCATGATCGACTCAGCTATTGGCTTTAGCTTCGGCCTGTTCTTTGCGACCTTCATCGCGCTTTTGTTCAATTTGTCGAGGGGTTTCGAGCAAGCCCTGATGCCAATTGCAATGCTGCTTAGGTCAGTGCCACTGATCGCAATGGCACCTATTTTGATTTTGATATTTGGTCGTCAACAGGTGACGGTTGCGGTTATGGGGGCAATCGTTGTGTTGTTCCCGGCCCTTGTAAACATCGTGTTTGGTCTTAGGTCAGCCTCTGCCGCGATGGTGGATGTTGCAACTGTGTATGGAGCAAACAAGCTTTCTGCCATTCGCTATGTGGCTTTCCCTGCCTCATTGCCTTCATTCTTCGCCGCCGTAAAGATCTCTGTCCCGGGCGCCATCACCGGAGCGCTTTTGGTTGAGTGGTTAGCAACCGGCCGCGGTATCGGTTACGCCATTATCTCTGCGGTTGGTAGAGCAAAGACCAATGAGGTTTGGGCCTACGTCGTTGTAATCACTTTGGTCTCGATCATCATCTACAACCTGGTTGGGTTGTTGGAGAGCCTTGTGCTGTCAAGGTTTGGTCAGTCGACCAGAAAGCGCCGCTAGTCTTTTTGCTATGAGCACTCACATTGCAGCAGCCCCCGGCGAAATCGCGGACAAGATCCTGCTTCCGGGAGATCCACTGAGAGCCAAGTGGATCGCAGAGACATTCCTCACCGATGTTACGCATTACAACAGTGTGCGAAACATGTTCGGGTTCACCGGAACCTACCAGGGTGAGCGAATATCGGTACAGGGAACTGGCATGGGTGCGCCAAGCATTGGTATTTATGCCTACGAGCTCTTTCACGATTATGGAGTGCAGCAAGCCATTCGAGTTGGCACCTCTGGTGGAATTGCTCCAACCAAACTGCGAGATGTCGTGATCGCAATGACCGCCTCAACCGACTCTCAAATCAACCGCAGAGCAACCAATGGACTTGACTTCGCTCCACCCGCCAACTTCGAGCTCTTGGAGCGAGCCGTTGCCAAAGCAAGATCGTTGGGCATCGACTTTCACGTCGGCGGTGTAGCAAGTGGCGATCTTTTCTATGACGAAACCGATTCACTTGAGCAGTGGACCAAGCTCGGGATCCTCGCGCTTGAGATGGAGACCAACCAGCTATACACCCTGGCCGCGAGATTCAAGCGCAAAGCTCTGAGCATCGTCACGGTCTCAGACATGATGGACGGTTCGGGCCATACTTCGTCTGAGGAGCGGGAAACCGGCTTTAGAAACATGGTCGAGATTGCACTGAACGCGTTCAGCTAACATTCGGCTAACACTATAAATTTTTGATAAATGTGGTCCTTTAGACCATTTTTTAGACTTAGTCTTGAAGTGTGGGGGTGATTGGGAGATGGTCATGCTCATAGCGGGTAAGAAATTTCTTGTAACTGGTGCTGGAAATGGTATGGGCCGAGAGGTTGCTCTAGAACTTCTCAGGCGCGGAGCCAAGGTCATCGGTGTAGACATCAATGAGGGCTTCCTAAAAGAAACCACACTGCTGGCGGGGCAAAACGCAGCCAACCTTCAAACCCTGAAGCTTGACATCACCGACCGAAACGCAGCCGCAGAGCTTGCAAAAAAGCACCCTGATCTGGATGGTCTTGTAAATGTGGCGGGTATCATCCAACCCTTTGTGAGGGTGAACGAGTTAGATCTGGCTACTGCAGACCGAGTCATGAACATAAATTTCTTTGGCCCGCTCAACCTGATCAAAGCCTTTTTGCCAATCTTGCTCCAGCGCCCTGAGGCGCACATCTTAAATGTGTCATCAATGGGCTCTTACGCTCCGGTCCCAGGCCAAACGATTTATGGAGCATCAAAGGCAGCGCTGAATCTGCTGACCGAAGGACTTCGTTCCGAACTCAGTGAGACCAACGTGAAGCTGACACTGGTCTGGCCAGGCGCCATCGGAACCAATATTTCACAAAACTCTGGAGTTTCCGTTCCAGGCGCAGAGTCGGTAGACACATCGAAGATGCGAGTTACTTCAGCAGTTGAAGCAGGTCGAATCATGGTTGACGCAATCGAGCATGGTCAGAAGCGCATTTACATCGGTGGAGATGCCAAGTTCATGGGCAGGCTAGCTCGCTGGTCGCAAGACACTGCTGCGAAGCTGATCTATAGGAACCTAAAGAACCTTTTGGGATAGGGCCTCGTGCCTACCCTCGCGCTCTTTTAGGTCTTGCCAAATAAAGATAAGAAGCGCTGGCAAGAGTATGTCTGTTGCAATAAAGACCGGCGAGTTGACTAGGTAGTCGAAGTACCAAACCGAATCCCTGGCATACAAAACCACCTGGTTCAAAACCACTGACAGCGGCCAAAGCAGTGCCGCGAATGGCAGCAGTGCGATCAGCTTGGGATTACCGGCTGCATAAAAGAAAAGGGCAAGTCCTGGAACTATTGCGATCACAAGCCAACCAGCGATCGAAATCAACAGAGTAATTTGCCTTAGAACCGAGGGTTCATCAAAGGGATTGAAGATGAAGAACTCTGGATAAGTTGCAACCACCAACCAGTAGAAGGCAACCAAGAACACGCTAAAGCCAACAAAACTGCTTCGAAAGTTAGCTCTCGAGTGCTTTGGAGAATCGGACATTTTGAGCTCCTATGGGGTTATGTCGCAGGAAAGGTAGTAATCACCGACACCGGCAGTCTCCCACTTATAAACACCGGGAGTATTGCTCGGTCCGCCGGTGCAGGGAAGGCCAGCACCTGGGGTAAAGGTGGAACTTGTGTTGACATACAGCGAACCGCTGGTGGCATCGCTCACTACCACGTAGCCAATAACCATAACCGCACCTGAAACTGGTCGTACCGCAGTCAGCTGCCCACTTCCATTTACATACAGAACGCTTCCAGCGGCAGCGGCCGAAGTATCGAGGTCGTGCACCAGGCCCTGGGTCGTGACAAACCCAACCTCACCCGGGCCGATGTCTTGAGTCAAGACACCAATCACAGCGGTCGTCTTTGCCGGAATTGAAGCATCCGCGTATTCAATGGTGGACCGACCCGAATCAGCTCCAGTGATGCGCACTGCCCTTCCGTTTAGCAAGGTATCCGCCGTGTTGTTTTTCACCGGCAACAACTGTTCCTGACCAACCTGCAGTGTCACCTGCCCGCCACCAAGACTGAGGTCCAGGGTTCCCTCGGTTGCATTCCACCTGAGGCGGCCGATTTCTCCGGGCACTACCGCCGAGGTTGAGAATTGCAGATAGCCGAGGCTAGCTAAATATTGAAATGCAGATTGATCCACTCCAACCGTTTGAGTCCCAGGGTCGTAGGTTGCAGGACTGGAGGCAAGCGCAACACCGCTTGGACCTTGAGGTCCTACAGGACCCATGGGCCCAACTGGCCCCTGTGGACCTTGGGCTCCAGTTGCACCGGTAGCTCCGGTTGCACCAGTTGCTCCCTGGGGGCCGGTAGCGCCTTGAGCTCCGGTATCGCCCTTAGGGCCCGCAGGTCCCATCGGTCCCGCTATGCCCTGCACGCCCTGCGGTCCGACAGGACCAACAGGACCTACTGGACCTCTAGGTCCGGTCGCACCAGTGGCACCCTGTGCACCAGTATCTCCCTTAGGACCCTCGACAACTGTTGGAGGTTGAGTTGTAGGCGTTTCAGTTGGTTCTGAGGATGAAGTTTCGGAAGGCTCTGGAGTTGAGGTTTCACTGGGCTCAGCGGTCGAGGTCTGCGATGGTTCAGCCGTCGGAGTCTCCTCTGGCGTTGTGGACTGAGTCTGACTCGGAGCCGGAGTCACTGGGAGCTCTGCCCCGATTCGGTAGCCGACGACACCGCCGCCAATCGAGCCAAGCCAGAGTGCAATTGCTGCAGCTGCAAGAACAGTTGAAAACCTTTGCATGCTCACCCCTTGGTTGAAGGATACCACCGCCCCTATTTCTGCACTGACTTCAAATCCGCGC
>DLOY01000068.1:15209-30551 GCA_002478545.1 Micrococcales bacterium UBA7472 | reverse complement strand
TATTCTTCGTCTAAGCACATCTATGCAGACCTTGGAATTCCAGAGGGAACCAAGGGTCGCATCGCAAAGGCAAGGGTTGAGAGGCCTGCTGGTGAAAAGCTCGGTTCTGACAGACCAAGAACCGACAAGCCTCAGGATTCAAAACCCGCTGCCCCAAAGCGCCACCGCGAGCGCCGAAGAAACTATAAGAACGCTTCAGAACCAAAAGCCTGATCGATAATCCGCTCCAGCATTTGCTCTGAGGTTTGATTCTCTCCGAGCTTGTTGTCCTTACCACCCACGCCGTGATAATCGCTCGACCCGGTTGTAATCAGGTTGTGCTTTAGCGCAAGGTCTCTGAGCCATGGCTTAGCTACCTCAGGAACCGCACGATGATCGACCTCAAATCCCATGATGCCGGCCTGGATGAACCTCTCAAAGTGATCCGATGGCAAGTCAAGTTCGGATGCGCCCGCCGGAAAATCAATCAACGGATGCGCCATAACAGGAACTCCACCCGCCCGGCGAACCAAGTCAATCGCCTCCTCAGTTGGAAGCGTTCGCTCCGAGACGTAGTACTTGGATCTTCGGTGCAGGATCGACTCAAAAGCACTCGAGCGATCAGGTATCGCGCCAGCGCGAACTAGTGCATCGGCCAGAGCAGGTCGTCCAATGGTTGAGCCTGGTTTGACGTGCTGCATGATTTCGTCCCAGCTGATTGGGTAGTCCTGAGCTAACCGCTCGACCATCTGCATCGCCCTTGAGACCCGAGAGTTTCGCACATCCTCTAGTCGATCCATCAGCGGTCTAAAACTTGGATCAGGCAGATAAGCAAGTAGATGGACAGAAATGCCGCGCTCGGTGTCCAGTTGCGCGCGAGTCGAGATCTCAATCCCTGGGACCAACCCGATACCAGCACTTCCGGCGGCAACAATGGCTTCGTCCCAACCTGAAACGGTGTCGTGATCGGTGATTGCCAAAACTGTGACCCCTGCCGATTTGGCGTTCTGCACCAGTTCACTCGGTGAATCAATACCGTCAGAGTGATTGGAATGTGCATGGAGGTCGATCACAGGAGCAGAATAGTCGGTATGGCATCGAAGCAGAAAAGTAACCGCTCCCGCACCCCTCAGTCGGCGGAGTTCCTAAAGTTCATTTCGGATAACTGGGCTGACGCCCCTCACAGCGAGGTTCCGCAGTGGGAGGTGGCACCGTATGCCGCCAATCGCCGAGCTGCACTTGCCAAAAAATTCAAGGGCAAGGTCTTGGTCATCGAAGCCGGCGGTATGAAGACTCGCTCAAATGACACCGAGTATCGCTATCGCCCACACACCGCATTTCACTACCTCACCGGCTGGGGCACCGCGACAGTGCCAGACTCGGTATTGGTGATTGATGCCACCTCAGGGAAAACTCAGTCCACCCTATTCTTCCGCCCAACCGCAGGCCGGGACAGTGATGAGTTCTTTGCCAACCCGATGATTGGCGAGTTTTGGGTGGGTAGAAGACCAAACCTCAGTGAGGTGCAGGCTCAACTGGGCCTTGCCACCAAAGATCTTGCCAAGCTTCCAAAAACTTTGAAGAAATTAGGCAATCACCTAACTCTGTCAGATCCCAAACTCGCTGAAGCCGTGTCTAGCATGCGCTTTGTCAAAGATGAATTCGAGATCGCACAGATGCGTAAGGCAGTCGCCGTGACCATCAGCGGATTTGGGGATGTTGCCAGAGCACTCCCGCTTGCAACCAGAAAACCCAGGGGTGAACGCGTGGTTGAAACCGCATTCTTCGCTCGGGCTCGCGTCGAG
The DNA here is from genome assembly GCA_002478545.1 of Micrococcales bacterium UBA7472. Taxonomy (GTDB): domain Bacteria; phylum Actinomycetota; class Actinomycetes; order Actinomycetales; family Microbacteriaceae; genus Aquiluna. The sequence goes on along the minus strand of DLOY01000068.1, from coordinate 28,767 downwards.
GGCTATGACCTCGGTTACGAGACCATTGCAGCCAGTGGTCCTAATGCCTGCACACTGCACTGGACTCGAAACGATGGAGAGGTCAAAAACGGCGACCTGATTTTGGTTGATGCCGGAGTCGAACTCGAATCTCTTTACACCGCCGATGTGACAAGAACCATCCCGGTGAATGGCAAATTCACCGATGCTCAGCGCAAGGTTTATGAGGCTGTTCTTGAGGCGGCCGACGCAGCGTTTGCAATTGCCAAACCTGGCATCAAGTTTCGAGAGATTCACAATGCCGCAATGCAGGTGATTGCCAAGAAGGTTTCCGAATTCGGGCTAATTCCCGTGACTGCCGAAGAGGCACTAGATCCAGAGCGCCAGCACCACCGCCGCTACATGGTTCACGGCACTAGCCACCACCTGGGACTAGATGTTCATGACTGCGCCCAGGCTAGGCGCGAGCTCTATCAAGATGGAATCTTGGAGCCAGGCATGATTTTCACAATTGAGCCAGGTCTCTACTTCCACAAGGATGATCTGCTTGTCCCAGAGGAGCTTCGAGGCATTGGAGTTCGTATCGAAGACGATGTTTTGGTAACCGAAACCGGCGTAGAGAACCTCAGCGGAGCGTTACCTAGAACCGTTGCAGGCATCGAGGCCTGGTACCAGGAGCAGCTACTCGGTTCCGCCGGCTGATAGTGCTTTGAGAGCGGCAGCGGCATCCACATCCGGAACTAGCACTCGATACTTTGATGCCACCGGCATCTGCGTCGAGAGGAATCCGCGCTTATTTTTCGAAGCAGCAAAGCGGATTATGTTGATTAGCATGCCAATTCCAGCGGATACCACCAGTACCGCGGCAAATTGTTGTGGGTTGTAACTGAGTTGACCGTCTGCGGTAGTTTCAATTCCAACCCCGAGAAGCAGCGACAGCAGGATACCGAGCCAAAACCCAGTGATGGCTCCAGAGAGCACAACGCGACCATAGCCAAGCTTTGATCGCACCTTTTCAACCAATACTGGGTCAAGACCAATGATGCTGATGCGATTGGCGGCAAAGTCTGAAGCGACCAGTCGATCCACGAGCGCAATTGCATCCTGATAAGAGGAGAACTCCCCGAGGATGTGTCCGGTGGGAATCTGGGGACCTAGATTGCGCTTAGTTGTATCTGCCACTGCATGATTGTGCCACGAATGCGCCAAGCAAATAGGGTTATCTCTCAGAGCAAACAAAAGAGGGTAAGTGTCCAAGGCGTTTTCACTGCTGGCTTCGGTGATTGACCCCGAGCTCAGAGCACCCATAACTGAGTTGGGGATGGTCGAAATCTTGTCCGAGCAGGACTCCTCGATCGACCTCAAGATCAAGCTGACCATTGTTGGATGCCCGGCTGCTCAAAAGATCGAGCGCGATGCTCGAACTGCACTCTCCAGCTTCTCCGAGGTGAACCTCGAGATGAGCACAATGTCTCAGCAAGAGCGCGATGCTCTCAAAGAAAAACTTCGCGGCGGTAAGCCGCCACGCTTTAACCCTTTTGCGCAGACCGGCAACCTCACACAGGTGATCTTTGTCGGAAGCGGTAAAGGTGGGGTTGGCAAATCAACCCTGACTGCCAACCTGGCCGCTGCATTGGCAAAACTTGGCAACAAGGTAGGGCTCTTGGATGCCGACATCTTTGGTTACTCCATCCCGGGTCAGCTTGGTATCACAAGCGGTCCAACCAAGGTAGATGAGCTGATGCTGCCACCGATTGCATTTGATGTCAGAGTGATGTCAATTGGGTTTTTCGTTCAGGACAATCAACCAATTGCCTGGCGGGGACCGATGCTCCACCGAGCTATTGAGCAGTTTCTAACCGACGTCTACTGGGGAGATCTTGACTATCTAGTTGTCGACCTGCCTCCTGGAACTGGAGATGTGGCGATAAGTCTCGGACAACTGCTTCCAGGAGCTAAGTCTCTCGTGGTGACCACCCCACAGGCTGCCGCCGCTCAAGTCGCGGAGCGCTCAGGTTCTATCTCTGGTCAGGTAGGCGGCGAGGTGCTGGGTGTAATTGAAAACATGAGCTACCTAGATACCCCAACTGGACGCATGGAGATCTTTGGTTCCGGTGGTGGTGAATCGGTGGCGAGTGCTCTGCAGCGAAAAACGGGCAAAGAGGTGTCAGTTTTGGCGCAGCTTCCGATTTCAACTCAGTTGCGTGCCGCATCTGATGCAGGGGTCCCATTGGTTATTTCTGACCCTGAGGATCCAGTTTCGAGGTTGATTCTTGAGCTGGCTCAAAAGATTTCTCGCACCCCAAGAGGTCTGGCGGGGAAGCGTTTAGACATTTCTCTGAGTTAATAGAGCTATGGATTCCATCAGCGTTGTAAATCCCGTTTCCGGCGAAGTCATTCACACTCTCGAGCCTTACTCGGCAACCGATGTTGCGCTTGAGTTTGTTGAGGCAAAAAAGTTGCAACCGAGCTGGAATGCCATAGGCGCTAAGGCTCGCGCCAGGATTGCCGCCAAGTACGCCGATTTGGTAATCGAGAACCAGAATTCTCTAATGGATCAGCTGCAGCTGGAGACTGGCAAAAGCCGTTCGCACGCGTTCGAGGAGATCACCGGAGGCCTGGCAGCCATCTCCTACTATGCCAAGGTCTCTCCAAAACTTCTTCGACGCAAGAAGGTGCGCGCAGGAGTGCCGCTGATGCTGAGCGCTTATGTTGAGCCAGCTCCAGTTGGTGTGGTGGGAATCATTACCCCCTGGAACTACCCGCTGGCACTCACGTTGATGGATGTGATCCCTGCGCTGATGACGGGTAACACTGTGGTTCAAAAAGCTGACAACCAAACTAGCCACACCGTTCTGGCTCTACGTGATTTGGCTGAGAAGGCTGGTGTTCCGAAGGGTGTTTGGCGAGTCGTCTACGGTGATCCGGCGGAGGTTGGTAATGCCATTACTGACAATGCCGACTACGTGGCATTCACGGGCTCAACCCCGACCGGCAAGTTGGTTGCGGAGCGGGCGGCCAAGCGCTTGATTGGATATTCGCTTGAACTGGGTGGCAAGAACCCGATGATTGTGATGCCGGGAGCCGATCTTGAAAAAGCGGCAGAGATTGCCATTGGCAGTGCCTTTGGAAATGCGGGTCAGCTCTGCGTCTCAATCGAACGACTCTACGTGCCAAATCATGCACTCAAGAAATTCGAAGAGATTCTCAAGCGACGAGTTGAGAGTCTGACGCTGGGAACCTCCAACAGATTTGAGTATGACCTTGGGGCCCTGACCTCAAGAATCCAGATCGAGCGCGTGGACGGCTTCATCAAGCGCGCAGTAGCGGAGGGTGCGCGAATCGTCACTGGCGGAAAGCCAGCTGACGAGATTGGTCCAACCTTCTATCGCCCAACAGTTTTGACGGATTTGCCACTGGGCGCTGAAATCCTTCACAAGGAGGTCTTCGGCCCAGTCATCGCCCTGGTTGGCTACGACTCATTGGACGAAGCGGTTGAGCTTGCAAACGCAACTGAGTTTGGCCTGAATGCCTCGATTGTTGGTGATCAGCGAGCAGCTTTGAAACTGGCATCCAGGTTGATGGCAGGTTCTGTGAATATTAACGAGGGTTACCGAGCAACCATGGCGTCGATGGCGGCACCGATGGGTGGTATGAAGCAGTCTGGGATGGGCCGGCGCTCTGGACCTGGCGGTCTTTTGCGCTACACCGAGACTCGAACCATTGGTGTGGCAAACAAGCTTCCAATTGGTTTGCCTAATCGGGCCAAGGATTTCAAAAAGATGGCTCCGCTAATGACAGCACTAGCCAAGGTGATGGGCAAGATTTAGGTAGCGTCCGCATCAAAGGGAGCGGCTTCGCCGATCTCGAGTGGTTTTTGAACCGGCTTTGGGCGGTTTAACTGCTGGGCGATGTTGCGCTGTTCACGCTTTTCCTCCAGCAGAGCCTCTCGAACAATACGTCTTGGGTCGTATTGACGCGGGTCGAGTTTCTTCCAGTCCATGTCCTCGAAGTCGCCGCCAAGCTCAGTCTTCATTTGCTCCTGAGCACCGTCAATCATGCGCTTGGCCTTGCGCACCAACTCACCCAGCTTCTTGGCGTAATAAGGAAGACGGTCAGGACCCAAAATAATCACGGCCAGCACCACAAGGAGCAAAAACTTCTCCGCGCTAAGACCGAACATGCCAAGAGTTTACTCCTAGTGAATACCGTGTTTTCACGCACAGCATGCCTATGCTTGAGCGCAACATGATTGACAAAATTTCTAGCTGGAAATTCGCCGAGGATTACCCCCTCGAGCCAGAGCACATCCGCGTCGCAAGGCGTCACGCGGATGAACTTGGTGTGGAGTCAATCACGCCAGCAACCGGGTCGCAGCTCGCGCTGTTGGCAGCGGTAGGAAAAGCCAAGAACATGGTCGAGGTCGGCACCGGAGCTGGCGTCTCCGGACTCTGGCTACTCTCCGCCTCAGCAGACAGCATTCTCACCACAATCGACTCAGAACCCGAGTATCAGAACGTGGCGAAGGAGAACTTCAAGCTAGCTGGCATTCCAGCCTCGAGGCTTCGAACAATCACCGGTAAAGCCGCCGCAGTCATGGGCAATATGGCGGAGTCTGCCTACGACCTGGTCTTTATCGACATTGACGCCGAAGACGTCGAAGGCCTCCTCCCGACCGCGGTTTCGCTCCTCAAGCCAGGCGGCGCTCTTGTGATTGCTCACGCTTTGTTTAGAGATCGAGTTCCGAACCCGACGCTGCGCGATGATGAGACAGTGGCCGTGAGAAATGTATTGAAGGCGTTTGACGGCTCAGAAGATTTTCTATCAACCATCTCCCTCGCAGGTGATGGGTTGCTGTTCGTTGTAAAGCGCTGAGCGCTACTTCTTGATGACACCCTCGAGGACTGCGTGAAGCGCCTTAGCCTCTGCATCGTTGATCGATACGACTAGGCGACCCCCGCCCTCTAGTGGTACGCGAAGGACAATGAGTCCGCGCGGTTCACGCTCGGCCTCCATTGGGCCGTCACCGGTGCGTGGCTTCATAGCTGCCATGAGAAAAACTCCTAGGAAAAAGCGCTGAAGCCACAATTAAACCAAAATTAGCCTCAGATAGCCAACCCGGTTATCCGCGCAGCCACTCCCCAAGGGCTTTGTGGACGTCGATAAGGTGCCCGACAGGAACATTTTCATTATCCGCATGGGCTAAAGATGGGTCTCCGGGACCAAAATTCACAGCCGGAATTCCCAGTGCTGAAAATCTTGCAACATCCGTCCAACCGTATTTGGGTCTGGGTTCCGAACCGACGCTGGCTGCAAACTCTTGCGCCAATCCCAAATCCAAACCTGGCCTGGCACCAAGAGCAAGGTCAGTGATTTCTACATCGTAGCCAGTGAAGAGCTCTCGAAGTTTTTGCTCAACCTCGGCCGCGGTCCGAGATGGTGCGAAGCGATAGTTGACTGTCAAGGTGGCGGAATCAGGGATTACGTTGGTGGCAATTCCGGCACTGGCTAGCACAGCATTCAGACTCTCGCGATAATCTAAACCATCAACGGTTACGGTCTCTGGCTCAAAGTTGCTCAGTGTCACAAGAGCGGGAGTTAGCTCATGGATGGCGTTCTTGCCCATCCAAGGTCTTGCGGAGTGAGCCTTGATGCCTTTGGCACTTAGCTCAATGCGTATGGTTCCATTGCAACCGCCCTCAATTAGTGCGCTAGTCGGTTCACACAGCACTGCAAAATCACCCTGAATCAGGTCTGGGCGGTTTCTTGCGATCCGACCCAGTCCATTTAGTTCACTGGCGACTTCCTCATTGTCATAAAAGACCCAGGTGATGTCGTACTTTGGATCCTTGAGCTCGGCAGCCAACTTGAGCATGACTGCAATGCCGCCCTTCATATCGACGGTGCCACGGCCCATGATGACTTGCTCACGTTCGAAGTGGTGCAGGGTTGCGGGCAGGTTGTCTGCGACCGGCACAGTGTCCAGGTGGCCGGCAATAACCACGCGTTGCATTCGACCTAAATTGGTCCTTGCGACTACCGCGTTGCCATCCCTGAGAATCTCAAGGTGGGGAAAAACAGACAAGGCATTCGCGACCGCATCCGCAAGCTCAGACTCGTTGCCCGAGACCGATTCAATGTTGCAAATAGCCATTGTCAGCTCGGTCAGGTTCGATGAGATCTCAAGCGCCATAGCCAAAAGGCTACCTGTATTCTTGGGTCAATGAGCGAGAACTACCTAACTGAGAAGGCCTGGGGCCACGGATTAGCCACCGTTTCAAAGGATGGCATTTTGTTGGATGTCTGGTTTCCAAAGCCTGAGTTGGGCGCCGCTCCAAAATCGGATTTGCAGTGGTTTGCCCCGCGCGAACTAGATGAGATGGTGGGTCAAGACGAGGTGCGCAATGTCCGCACCGAGGTAATTCGAGTTGAAATTGACCTAGATTCTCCGGTGGCATCAACCCAAGACGCTTACCTGCGCCTACACCTGCTGTCACACCTTCTGGTTAGACCAAACACAATCAACCTTGAGGGCCTAATCCCCAACCTCCCGATTGTCGCTTTCACCAATCGTGGAGCGATGGCACTGGAGGACTTCCGCTCACGTACCATGACTCTGCGCAAAGCCGGTGTAGTAGCTCACTCGATTGATAAGTTTCCAAGACTTGTGGACTACGTGACTCCTGAGCGAGTTCGTATCGCAGATGCGAACCGCGTTCGCCTAGGTGCATATCTATCCCCCGGGACCACGATCATGCACGAGGGTTTTGTGAACTTTAATGCCGGAACACTCGGTGCATCCATGGTCGAGGGTCGCATCTCACAGGGTGTAGTTGTCGGGGATGGCTCTGATATCGGTGGTGGAGCATCCATAATGGGAACGCTCTCCGGTGGCGGTAAGCACCGAGTTGAAATTGGCCAGCGCGCACTTCTTGGAGCGAACTCAGGAATAGGTATTTCAATTGGCGATGACTCGGTTGTCGAGGCAGGTCTGTACCTAACAGCGGGCGCTAAGGTCACCTTGCACCTGGATGGTAGGACGCAGGTCGTGAAGGCAGCCGAGCTGTCTGGGCTTCCCGGACTGCTCTTCCGCCGCAACTCACTAAACGGAGCGATTGAGGCTATTGCCCGAGACGGCAAGGGTATAGAGCTCAACGCCCAACTGCACGGCTAAGACCTAATTGAATCCCAGCCCTTGGGACTTAGCTTCGCTTCATCCAAAAGAACCGCATCGGTGGTCTGCGCTATAACTTCGCCAATCACCTTGCAGCCAAGTGGGAGTTTGGACCCGGCGGGAACGGTTGCCAAGAACGAGTGATCCTCTCCACCATTTAGGACCCAGTCACGCTCATTAGCCGAAAATCCACGAGCGGTCATCGACTGGGCAGCAAGCTCCAGGACGGCCTCATAGCCCAAAAGCGCGCTGGAGCGTAGCTTGAGAGTGACACCGGAAGCTTTGGCAATCCGGGCCGCATCTGTGGATAGCCCATCAGAAACATCAAGCATCGCCGTTGCAATCTGAGCAAGCTCAAGTCCGGTTTGCAAAGGAGGATTCGGGGCTAACTGAATCGCTACCCACTCGGGGTAGGCGGCCGCCAAGGTTGGATCCGGAGCCAAGAGTAGGTCAAGGCCCGCTGCAGCACGACCCAGGGTTCCAGCAACCACTACCTGGTCGCCAACCCTTGCTCCCGAGCGCAATACTGGTTCCGCTTCAACTTCTCCGTGTGCAGTGACCGCAATCACAACTTGATCCCCGGCAGCCAGGTCGCCACCTACAACCTCGCAACCTGGAAACAGTGAGTCGATGCCCGATTGCAACCCCTGGGCAAATTCTTCAAGCCAAGAAGCCTTGGTATTTTCTGGAACGACTAGCGCAACCACAATCGCGGTTGGTTTTGCTCCCATGGCAACCACATCAGCCAGGTTTGTTGCTACCGCCTTCACCCCAAGCTGAGTAGCCGAAGAAAGATCCAGTCGAAAGTCTCGCCCTTGAACCATGGTGTCAGTGGTGACCACATATTTACCCTCGGATCGCATAACCGCGGCATCATCGCCTGAGGGGACTAGGGTGTGAGAACCGGGCTTGAAGTGTGCGATGGCGCGCCTTAGCGCTTCACTCTCGCCGAGTTCAAAGATTGTTGGGTCGGAAACACTCACTAGATAACGCTAGCCTGTAACCGATGCGAAAATTGCTCATAATCCCCGTTCTCCTACTCACCGGCTGTGCTCCGGTGGTTAACCTGCAAGCAGCCGAGGATGCCAATAATCCGCTCTGTGCCGAAGTATCGGTCCGCGTGCCTGACACGCTCGGCGAGCTTGAAAAGCGCGAGACTAACTCACAGGCCACATCTGCATGGGGGGAACCGGCTGCAGTTCTGATGCGCTGCGGTTTGGAGGGAGTAGAGGTTTCTACCCTGCCGTGCGTCACGGCCGGCGAAGTCGACTGGCTAGTCGATGACTCGGAAGCACCGAATTACCGATTCATCAGCTACGCCCGATACCCCGCCGTCGAGGTGATTGTTGACTCGAAACTGGCAAGCGGAGTGAGCGCACTCGAGGGGTTATCTCAGGCCGTGTCTCAGATCCCTGCAACCAAATCCTGCAGCACCATTCAGGGTTAGCGGGGATCTGTGCCTCGGGCGAGACCGGTGGCAATCAATGTCTCTACTAGTTCGCCGTAGCTGACGCCGGTTGCGGCAAACAGTGATGGATACATCGAAATAGGTGTAAATCCAGGCATGGTGTTGACTTCGGTGAGGACAAAACCGGAATCGGTCAGGAAAAAATCCGTCCTTGCTAAACCTGAGCACCCCAGGGCTCGGAAGGCCTTGATGGCAAGCTCGTGCATTTGAGAGAGCTCGTCAGAACTCAGGTTGGTCGGGACCAATAGATCTGCACCACCATCGAGATACTTTGCTTCAAAATCGTAGAACTCGCGCCCGGTGACAATAATCTCCCCCGCGAGGGATAGTCGCAGCTCACCGCTTGGCTCTTCCAGCACAGCACATTCAACTTCACGACCGTAGATTCGCCTTTCAACCAGCGCGGTCTGGTCCAGCGAAAGGGCAAGCTCAATCGCGGTTTTGAGTTCGCTTTGTTCTTTGACCAAGGTGACACCAACTGAAGAGCCCGAACGAGAGGGCTTCACAAACACATCTCCCTGCATGAACTCTTGCGCTCGAGCAAGCTCATGGTTTGGATCAAGTGAGTAGTTGGTGCGCTCGATGACTATTTCAGGGGCAACGGCCAGCCCAGCATCTCGAAATACTCCCTTGGCCTTGGACTTCTCCATAGCCAACGCGGACGCTAGAACGCCATTGCCCACGTAGGGAAGCCCCAGAAGTTGAATCAAACCTTGAACTGACCCGTCTTCACCGTTTGGTCCATGAAGTAGCGGGAAGACCAGATCAAGCTCGATATCCTCACCCGCTACGGTTACAACCCTTGACCCAGGGGTCAACACTATGGCCGGAGCATCGGCCGGAACAGTTGGCAAATCAGCCAATTTCCAACTCGATTCGATCGGGTGATGGACAAAGCGACCAGTCTGAGTAATCCCAATTGGAACCACGCGGTATTTCGACTTATCGATAGCCGAGTAGACCCCGAGAGCGGTGACACAGGAAACCGAGTGCTCGGTTGAGGCTCCACCGTATAAAAGTGCGATTGTTTTCATCACTCCACCTCCACGGCATCTTGGAGGTTAAGCTGTCGACCAAACTCACTTGGTTTCATCCGACCCTCCAACACATCCGCAACCTGAGAAACAATTGGCATCTCAATACCGTGCTGAAGAGCCAGCTCCAAAACTGGAGCCACCGATGTCAAACCTTCCGCGGTCTGCTGCAGCTTTCTGACTACCTCACCCTTTGAAAAACCTTGACCGAGCATCTCGCCAGCGCGAAAGTTTCTTGAGAGCGAGGACTCACTGGTGGCAATTAGATCGCCCAATCCTGCCAAGCCAAACAGGGTCTTGCGCTTGGCCCCGTGAACAACCGCAAATTTGGTTATTTCAGCAAGCCCTCTGGTCATGATTGAAGCCTTGGTGTTTTGGCCATAGCCCAAACCGCTAACGATTCCGATGGCTACGGCAATTAGGTTCTTCAAAACACCACCGAGTTCGGTGCCAATCACATCGGTGTTCGTAAAAACCGTGAAGTAGTCAGAACTGCAGACTTGTGCGACGCTGGCGGCACGTTCTGCATCTGCGCACGCGCAGACCGCCGCCGCCGGCTCTCCCTTTGCAATTTCTAGTGCGAGGTTCGGTCCCGAGATAACCGCAATCCTGGTCTTTGGTAGCGAGGTAGCTTGCTCAATGACCTCGCTCATACGAAGCCCGGTGCCCTGCTCTACACCCTTCATCAGGCTGATGACTATGGCGTCTTTAGGAATCAAGGGAGCCCAGCTGGCTAGGTTTTCGCGCAGGCTTTGGGCTGGAACAGCCAAGTAGATCTGCTCTGCTTCCGATAGCGCGGACTCGATATCGCTGGTTGCAACTAGCTTCTCGGGGAGGTTAATGCCAGGTAGGTAGTCACCGTTTCGACGCGAGAGGTTGATTTCAGTTGCAAGGTCTTCACGTCGAGACCACAGCGTCACCTCGGTGCCGCCGTCTGCAATCACTTTGGCAATCGTGGTTCCCCAGCTACCTGCACCGAGGACGACGATTCGGCTCATTTCTTTTTCCTAAAGTTGCCAATCTCGCTTTGACCCTTCTGGGTTGGGTCCCAAAGCTCCTTTGGTGGCGTCTCGCCACGAAGTTCACCAACTATTGCTGCCACTTCGTGCATTACCTGGGCCGTAGCTTTGGACAACTGCTCAGTGGTCATAGTTTCAGCGTTCAGGTGATCAAAACGAATAGGTTTACCAATCTTGACTTTGACCGTGTGAAACGGGTTTGGCTTGAACTTCTTGGTGTAGTTGGCCAGAACTTTCTCTACACCCCAGTGGGCGGCCGGAACTATCGGCAGGCCGAGCTCAACCGCGAGTCTGACAGCCCCTGACTTGCCGCGCATCGGCCATAGGTCAGGGTCTCGAGTCAGAGTGCCCTCGGGGAAAATCACTACGACCTGTCCGGCCCTCAGGAGTTCTTTCGCTGCTCGCATCGGTTCATCGTTACCTCGACCCGAGCGATAAACCGGAATCTGACCTACTTTTGGCAAAATCCATCCCAACACCGGCACTCGGAATAGCCCCTCTTTGGCGAGATAGTGCGGGGCTCGCTTCATGTGGAAATAGACCGAGTAGGCAAAAGCCAGAGGATCAAGGTAGGAGAGGTGATTTCCCACCAGGATGTAGCCGCCCTTGGGCAGATTCTCTACTCCTATGGTCTTCACATTGAATAGCAGTCGGACAAGCGGTGCCAGAACCGATGCCACAATTCTGAACGCTAAGGTTTTTTCTTTTTTTGAAACCTTGGGGACGCGCACCTCAGCCACGATTAGGCCTCAAACTCGAAGTCTGCGCCAAGGGATTCAAGCTTTTCGATGAAGTGCTCGTAGCCTCGCGAAATTAGTTGAACGTTGGTGACCTTTGAGGTTCCCTTGGCAGCCAGAGCTGCAACCACGTGCGAGAAACCACCGCGCAGATCAGGGACACGAATGTCTGCCGCCTTTAGCTCAACCGGTCCAGAGATAACTGCTGAGTGGTTGTAGTTGCGCTGGCCGAAGCGACAGGGGTGTCCACCCAAGCACTCCTTGTAGATCTGAATTTGAGCACCCATCTGGCGAAGGGCCTCGGTGAATCCGAACCGATTCTCATAAACCGTCTCGTGCACAATCGAAAGTCCCTGTGCCTGAGTAAGTGCAACAACCAAAGGCTGCTGCCAGTCGGTCATGAATCCCGGGTGCACATCGGTCTCAATAACCACCGATTGCAGCTCAGTGCCGGGGTGATAAAAACGAATTCCATCAGGGTGAATCTCAAACGCTCCCCCTACCTTGCGGAATACGTTCAAGAAGGTCATCATTTCGACCTGGCGAGCTCCACCAACGAAAATATCGCCGCCGGTTGCCAGTGCTGCGGCAGCCCATGAGGCTGCCTCATTTCGATCGAAGAGCGCAGAGTGGGTGAATCCCTCCATGCGCTTGACACCCTCGATGCGAATCACGCGGTCAGTGTCAACCGAGATGATTGCACCCATTTTTTGCAAGATGCTGATGAGGTCGATGATTTCAGGTTCAATGGCGGCGCCCGATAGTTCGGTCTTGCCCTCTGCGATGCAAGCTGAGAGCAGTACCTGCTCGGTGGCACCCACCGATGGGTATGGGAGTGAAATCTTTGCGCCGCGCAGGCCATCTGGTGCACTGAGTCGGGTGCCTGTCGGCAGCTTCTCGATTACTGCACCGAAGCTTCGAAGCACGTCGAAGTGAAAGTCGACCGGGCGATCACCAATCTCACAGCCACCCAGACCTGGGATGAACGCTTCACCCAAGCGATGAAGTAGAGGTCCGCAGAACAGAATGGGGATTCTCGATGAACCCGCGTGAGCGTCGATGTCGACCATGCGAGCTTGCTCGACGTTTGATGGATCCAACTGCATGTCACCGGTAACCGGGTCATGTGAGATCGAAACGCCGTGAAGTTGAAGCAGTCTTGAGACCACCTCAACATCGGAAATGAAGGGCACGTCTTTGAGGACCGATGGGGTCTCACCCAGAAGAGCGGCAACCATTGCCTTGGTAACTAGGTTCTTCGCGCCTTTGAGCTCGATTCGACCAACCAGTGGCTTGCCACCTCGAATGGTGATTTGGCTCAATCAGACTCCTTTGGCTGGGAGAGTTCTTGGTTTCCAAGACTCTCTTTTTGCCTCATAAGCCGCTATCGCAGCTTCGTTTTGAAGAGTGATGCCAATGTCATCAAGGCCCTCCATTAGACGCCACTTAGTGTATTCGTCGATGTCGAATTTGACAGTTATTTCGCCGACGCTCAGGGTTTGAGCTGGCAAATCAACCTTTGCCGAAATGCCTGGATTCGACTCCAATACAGACCAGATTGCCTCGGTCTCCTCGTCGGTGATGACACCTGTCACCAAGCCCTGTTTGCCAGAGTTACCTCGAAAGATATCTGCAAACTTGGAGCTGAATACCGCCTTGAATCCAAAGTCACGCAGCGCCCAAACCGCATGCTCGCGCGATGAACCGGTTCCAAAATCTGGACCGGCGATCAGTATCTGAGCATCTTGATAAATCGGCTGATTCAGCACGAAGTCAGGATCTTGCTGACGCCAGTTCGCAAAAAGACCGTCTTCGAAACCGGTCTTGGTGATGCGCTTGAGGTAGACCGCCGGGATGATTTGATCGGTGTCGACATTGCTGCGCTTTAGTGGAGCAGCAACGCCCTCGAAGGTAGAGATCTTTTCCATTTAGCTCTCCAAATCTGCCGGAGCGGACAGGGTTCCGCGGACGGCGGTGGCCGCTGCCACAACCGGCGATACCAGATGGGTGCGGGCACCCTTACCCTGACGACCCTCAAAGTTTCGGTTCGAGGTAGAGGCGGCTCGCTCTCCGGGTGCAAGTTGATCGGGGTTCATTCCCAAACACATCGAGCAACCGGCGAAACGCCACTCGGCTCCAAACTCCTT
>DLOY01000068.1:10123-15086 GCA_002478545.1 Micrococcales bacterium UBA7472 | reverse complement strand
CCCGGCACAACCATCATGCGGACCCCATCGGCCTTCTTGCGACCCTTGATAATCTCTGCTGCCGCGCGTAGGTCTTCGATTCGGGCATTGGTGCAAGAACCCAAGAACACGGTGTTCACCGAAATGTCTTTCATTTTGGTGCCAGGCTTGAGGTCCATGTATTCGAGCGCGCGCTCAGCCGCAGCGCGCTCGTTTGGATCTTCGATCTCGTTTGGGTTTGGAACTGTGTCCAGAAGCGATACGCCCTGACCTGGGTTGGTGCCCCACGTGACAAACGGGTCAAGGGTGTTGGCGTCGATGAATACCTCAGCGTCGAATACTGCACCCTCGTCAGTCTTCAGGGTCTTCCAGTACTCGACTGCCTTATCCCAATCCTCACCCTCAGGGGCGTGCGGACGACCCTTGAGGTATTCGAATGTGATCTCGTCGGGGGCAACCATTCCAGCGCGAGCGCCGGCCTCGATAGACATATTGCAAATAGTCATACGACCCTCCATCGAGAGGGATCGGATTGCACTGCCGCGGTACTCAAGCACGTAGCCCTGACCACCGCCGGTTGAAATCTTGGCGATTACGGCAAGGATGATGTCCTTTGCCGATACGCCAGGGCGAAGGGTCCCCTCAACGTTGATGGCCATCGTTTTGAACGGCTTTAGTGGCAGGGTTTGAGTTGCGAGTACGTGTTCAACCTCGCTAGTTCCAATGCCCATTGCAAGCGAGCCGAAAGCACCGTGGGTTGATGTGTGTGAGTCACCACAGACAATTGTTAGACCTGGCATGGTCAGACCTAGCTGTGGACCGACGACGTGAACGATGCCCTGGTTTTTGTCTCCCAGCGAGTGAATGCGAACCCCAAACTCTTTGGTGTTATCGCGCAGCGCCTGCACCTGAGCCCGCGAGGTTGGTTCGGCGATCGGAAGGTGAATATCGAGGGTTGGGGTGTTGTGATCCTCGGTCGCGATGGTGAGGTCTTTGCGTCTGATGTCACGACCCGCTAGTCGCAGACCATCGAATGCTTGCGGACTGGTTACCTCGTGAATCAGGTGAAGATCGATGTAAAGGAGATCTGGAGCGCCGTTTTCACCCTTGACCACAAGGTGGTCATTCCAGAGTTTCTCAGCAAGCGTGAGGGGCTTCGGAGTCATGATTCTCCTTGGGTGTGGTGACTAAGCAAAGTTTAGCGGAGCACTAGATTGTTGGAGTGGCTCCAAATAATCAGCTCGACCTAGAGCGCCTTCAGCGCAAGACGGTAAAGACCCTGATTTTTGGGCAGGCCCTGGGAGGCTTCGGTCTAGGCTCAACCCTCTCTGTGGGAGCCATCATGGCTGTCGAACTCTCCGGCAGTACGGCTTGGTCCGGAGCTGCTGCAACTCTAAGCACATTGGGCAGCGCATTCTCAGCCATTCCACTGGCCAACCTCGCCTACCGAAAAGGCCGCAGGGTCGCACTGGGATTTGGCGCCGCCCTGGCAATCTTGGGTGCAACTGGCATGATCCTGGCTACCATCCTGCGCTCGTTCCCAGTTGAACTAATGGCACTTTTCTTGCTCGGAGCAGGTTCGGCTGTTGGTCTACAGGCTCGATTTGCGGCGGTAGACCTGCCCCTTGAGCGACCAAAAGCAAAAGATCTTTCGCTCGTGGTCTGGGCGACTACAGTTGGCGCCGTAATTGGACCCAACTTGATTGCGCCCGGCGAGAGTCTGGGGCTAAGCCTTGGACTACCTCATCTAGCTGGACCGTTCCTATTCACCATCGCCGCTCAAATTGGATCCACCATGGTTTTCTGGTTTGGCCTAAGGCCAGACCCACTGATCGTCGCTAGGGATCTGGCTGGTCTAAATCCGCACCGCAAACGCCCTGGCATGAAGGCTGCCATTGAGGTGATTCGAGAGTTTCCGGTGGCTGGATACTCAGTTTTGACTATTGCCCTAAGTCACATGATTATGGTCTCGGTCATGAGCATGACTCCGGCTCACCTCTCGGCCACCAACCACTCGTTAGCGGATGTCGGGTTCACCATCTCGTTGCACATCGCGGGGATGTACGCGTTCTCGCCAATCTTCGGTTGGCTCACCGATAAGACCAGTCCGCGCACCACGATCGTGGTCGGGCAATTGATATTCCTCACTGCCCTGGGGTTCGCAGGCCTTGGTTCAGATAATTTTGCGACCGTTGTGATTGGCCTGTTTCTTTTGGGGCTTGGTTGGTCTGCATCGACAGTCGCGGGATCAGCTCTCCTGTCACAGTCGCTTTCAACTGATAACAAGACCAAGGTTCAGGGCTTTAGTGACACCCTCATGAACCTATCTGGCGCATTTGGTGGAGCGGTTTCTGGCACGGTTCTGAGCCTCTACAGCTTCAGCGGCCTGAATGCCGCAGCGCTGATGCCGGTGCTGCTAATTGTTTTTGCCACCACGTTTTCACGCCGCTGGGCATAAAAAAATCTCGCTCCCGAGATTTTGTCATCGAGAGCGAGATAAGTGACCCCAGCGGGATTTGAACCCGCGCTACTGCCGTGAGAGGGCAGCGTCCTAGGCCGCTAAACGATGGGGCCGTAAAGCAACCCGAGAAGTTTGCCACAAAATCCAAGGCTTAGCAATCTAGGCGCTAAATACCTGTAGTCCCCCCGGGTGAAGGTCGACACTGAAGGGCGCCTCCCCCACCAGTTCGCCATCACAGGAGATTGGAAAGTGATCATTTGAGATTCTGACGGACTTGGCTTTGAAGATTTCTACTTCGGGAAACTTGATGTGATCACCTTGATAAACGGTTGGAAAAATCTTTAGAAGCTTGGGTCTTGACACCTCGTGAAGGATGAAGACCTCGAGAAGCCCGTCAGTGATATCGCTGTGCGGGGAGATTCGCATTCCGCCACCAAAGTTTTTTACATTTGCAACACCGCACAGCATCGCGCTGATCTCACGCTTTTCACCGTCTGCTTCGATCTGATATCTGATGGGCTTGAACTTGGGAAGCTCTAGCAGCATGGCCGCGACATAGGAATTCGGGCCCTTAGGCCACTTCAAGGAATTGGCCCGCTTAGCACACAGGGCATCGAACCCTGCCGAAACCGAACCAAGTGACCAAAACTCTCGCTGCGAAGTTTTCACCTTCATTACATCCACCCGCCTTGGCGAGGAGAGGCTGCGCACAATGTTTGCAACTGCAGCTTCAGGATCACCGAGTGGGATGGAAAGCTCACGAGCCTGATCATTACCGCTACCCGCCGGAACCAATCCAAGCGGCACTTGATTTGGGACACAGATGTTCACTCCAAGTTGGAACGTCCCATCGCCACCGACTGCGATAACCCCGCCTAACATCTGGTCAGAAATCATCTGCTCGGCCTTAGCTTTGGCCTGAGCTGCGCTCCCGCTTGTCAATGAGACTGTCTCTACTCCAGCCGCCTTCAAGAGGCTAAATACCTTCGCTCCGACATCATTTCCACGACCGCGGTTTGCAGCTGGATTGACCAAAACTCCGATTGGCTTCATTGCCCACTCTCTTTCAGTGAGACAAACATAGACTTTTCCAGCAAGGAGCGCGATGCGAATCACCAAACACCACCATGCCATGTTGGAGCTAGTCAGCGATGGCAAGACTCTGGTCATTGATCCAGGTATGTATCAGACCGAGCTGCCCGAGCTTGAGAATGTGATAGCTGTGGTCTTCACCCACCTTCACGACGACCACTCGTTTGCACCCCACGCAAAAGCTTTAGCGGCGCAGCATGACGTGCAGTTTTTTGGACCAAAGGACGTTGTCGCAAAGCTCGCGGAACTTGATGTCCAGTGCGTGGCCCATGGCGACTTCGTCAAAGTCGGTCCCTTTGAATTGGAATTCGCCGGAGATTTGCACCAGGAAATTCATCGATCGATACCCTTAGTTCAAAATGTCTCGGTAAACGTGAATCGAAGGCTCTTCTACCCAGGCGACGCCTACGTGTTCCCAGAGCACAGCTTTGAGATTTTGGCCTGCCCCTCGGCGGCTCCGTGGATGAAGATCTCAGACCTCATTGACTACCTAGAAGAGCTCAGACCTAAAGCAGCCTTCCCTACCCACAACGCAATCCTGAGCGATTTTGGAAATGCGCTGCAAAACAATCGCATCAAAGAATTCGTGGAAAAACACGGTGGCGAGTTCCGCTACCTGCTCCCGGGAGAGAGCTGGGACTAAAGCGCAACCAAGATTGCGCTGAGGAGCATCGCAACCGTAGTGCTACCCCAGAGCCGTTTCTCTTTTTGAGACTTCGTGATGTTGTTCATTAGGGCAGCAAGGCCTGCGAAACCAACCAAAACCCAGTTCACAATCGCGTTCTGCTCAGCTGGCAACAGTGGCTCGAGAATCCCGGTTTGAGCCAGGTAGTGACCGGATAGCGCGAGCATCACCAAAAACGAGATCGCACTGGCGATCCGGTAGGCGGTAGGGAGTTTTCCTTCGTGTTGCCCACCGTATGAGTATTCACCGAGTGGTGCGCCAAGCACGATTGCCAGTTGAAAAAGCGCGGCTGCAAAGTAGGCAAAAACGAGAAAACCGGAGGCGAAAGATTCAATCATCTTTTCCTCCGGCCACTTGCTGGGGTACCTGGACTCGAACCAAGAACAAAGGAACCAGAAACCTTCGTGTTGCCAATTACACCATACCCCAAGGGTTGGACCTAGGTCCGAGGGACTATCTTAGCGGGATTGTGCGAATGCCTCTAGTCGCTTTTCGACCTCGGCCTTGCCCAAAATCTCCATCGACTCAAACAGCGGTGGAGTCACTCTTCTTCCTGAGATCGCGACTCGAACCGGCCCAAACGCATTTCTCGGCTTCTCGCCAAGACCTTCAACTAAGGCCGCGCTCAATGCAGCTTGAATGCTCTCGGTGTTGAACTCTTCCAGGGAGCGAATTGCCTCCAGAGCAGCAGACACAATCGAGGCAGCATTTTCTGGTAGTCCACTCAATGCCTCTGGTTCGAAGTG
>DLOY01000068.1:6581-9966 GCA_002478545.1 Micrococcales bacterium UBA7472 | reverse complement strand
TTGGAGCCTTTGAAAGCACTCCCGCAGACTGAAGATAAGGCACGAGCCTGGCTTCAAAGTCAGCCGGGGTCAACAATCGGATCTGAGCGGCATTGATGGCATCGGCCTTCTTCTGATCGAAGCGGGCCGGGTTGGGATTCACGTTCTCAACATCAAAGTTTTCGCAGAGCTCCTGCATTGAGAAAATGTCTCGATCGGCCGAGATAGACCATCCCAGCAGGGCTAGGTAGTTCAAGAGTCCCTCGGGGATAAAGCCGCGATCGCGATGGAGGAAGAGGTTGCTCTCAGGGTTGCGCTTAGAGAGCTTCTTGTTGCCCTCACCCATCACAAATGGCAGGTGTCCAAATCTTGGAATGAACTTTGCGATGCCCGCCTCATACATCGCGTTGTAAAGCGCGATCTGACGAGGAGTTGAGGACAGCAGGTCCTCGCCACGCAGGACGTGGGTAATACCCATCAGCGCATCATCAACTGGATTCACCAGGGTGTAGAGCGGTTGGCCACCTGGGCGAACCACAACGAAGTCTGGGAAGGAGCCGGCTGGGAAGGTAATCTCGCCGCGAACTAGGTCAGTAAAGGTGATGTCCTGATCTGGGACCCGAAGTCGTAGCGCCGGCTGGCGACCCTCAGCTTGGTAGCGGGCACGGTCCTCATCGCTTAGGTCGCGCTCAGAGTTGTCATAGCCAAGCTGCACAGCTCTGCCGTTTGCCTCGTTTCGAGCCTCAATCTCCTCGGCCGTGAGGTAGCTCTCATAGATGTGACCGGAGGCCTTTAGCTTCTCAACCACATCTTGGTAAATCTCGGTTCGCTGAGATTGACGGTAAGGCTCATTTGGCCCTCCTACGTCGATGCCCTCATCCCAATCCATGCCAAGCCAGCGCAAGGCATCGACTATCTGGTGGTAGCTCTCTTCAGAGTCTCTCGCGGCGTCGGTGTCTTCGATTCGAAACACAAACTTGCCACCGGTCTTGCGAGCATAAGCCCAGTTGAACAGCGCGGTACGAACCAAGCCAACATGCGGGGTGCCGGTAGGCGATGGGCAAAAGCGAACCTTGATATCAGATCCGGTTGCTGAAGTTGTGGGGGCAGTAATTAGCGACATAGCAATCCAAAAGCCTAGGCCACGGGATTAGCTAAAACACCAATCCCCTTGATTTCGCACTCCACGAAATCGCCCTTTTCAATCTTTGAGATTCCCGCGGGCGAACCGGTCAAAATCACATCACCTGGGTTCAAGGTCACGTTCTGGCTGACATAGCTCAAAATCTCTCGCACCCCGAAGTTCATGTCGGTTGAGTAGGCGTGCTGTCTCACGTGACCGTTGATACGCGCCTCGAGGAGCGCGCCCTCGTAGTCAAACTCAGTTTCGATCCATGGGCCCAGCGGGCAGAAAGTGTCAAACCCCTTTGATCTGGCCCACTGTAGATCGGTGAACTGCAGGTCTCTGGCCGTCACGTCGTTGCCGATGGTGAAACCAAGGATGTATTCGTCAACCTGCTCGATTGGCACATTCTTTGCCGTCTTGCCGATCACGATAGCCATCTCACCCTCGAGCTCGACTTGCTCGGATTGCCACGGCAACTCGATTGGTTTACCAGGGTCTTGAATGGCACTTGATGGCTTGAAGAACATCAGCGGCTCATCTGGGACATCCTGCGCAATCTCAGCTGCGTGAGCGGAGTAGTTCATACCAATGCAAACGATTTTGCTCGGCTGAGTTGGAGCGAGTAGCTCAACTTCGCTGAGCGCGAGGGTCGACTCAGTGGGCTGAAAATCCCCGAACGGTGAACCTGAATAAACCTGAACGCGGTCCCCCGCCACAACACCGAAGGCGACTTTGCCATCGTGTTGGAATCTTGCAATTCGCATAGCTCCCTAGTCTGCCAGCTTTACCAACCAGTTGTGACGATCTGGAACGCGTCCGTACTGAATTCCGGTGAGCTCGGTACGAATATCAACTGTTAGTGCACCCGGTTCATTTCCGCCGATGACGATCTCTTCGCGCTCGGATTTCAGGACACCCACTGGGGTCACCACTGCTGCGGTGCCACAGGCGAAGACCTCAACGATGTCACCAGAAGAAACACCCTCACGAACTTCATCAAGCGAAATGCGGCGTTGCTCCACGGACAGGCCACGGTCCTCAAGCAGGGTGATGATCGAGTCACGAGTGATGCCGTGCAGGATGGTGCCATCAAGCGATGGGGTCGCAACGTGTCCGTCTTTGTAAACAAAGAACAGGTTCATACCGCCGAGTTCTTCAATGTAGGTGGCGGACTCAGCATCCAAGAACATCACCTGGCTGCAGCCGTTCTCGTAACCCTTTTGCTGAGCCAGCAAGGATGCGGCGTAGTTGCCACCGGTCTTAGCCTCACCGGTACCGTGCTTGCCAGCGCGAGAGGAATCGAGTGCAATCCAAATCGAGACCGGCTTGATACCTCCGGTGAAGTATGGGCCAACCGGGGATGCGATTACTCGGTACTCGGCTCGCTGTGCAGCTCGAACACCTAGAAAGTTTTCGGCAGCAATCTCAAAAGGTCGGAAGTACAAGGTCTTCTCGCCCTCTGGCGAAGGCACCCAGGCACCATCAACTGCGATTAGCTCTCTAAGCGAGTCCACAAAAACATCGACCGGTAACTCCGGCAATGCCATGCGGTAGGCCGAGCGCTGCAAACGGCGAGCGTTAGCCTCTGGCCTAAAAGTCCAGATCGATCCATCTTCGTGTCGGTATGCCTTGATGCCTTCGAAGATTTCTTGGCCATAGTGCAAAACCGCTGCTGATGGATCCATCATGATCGGACCGTATGGAATAACCTGCGCGGAGTGCCAACCCTTGTCCTTCTCCCAAACCACAACCACCTGGTGATCGGTGAAGTGGGTGCCGAAGGTGGGGTTGGCGATAATCGCCTCACGCTCGGCCTCCGGAACAGGGTTCGGGTTTTTGATTACTTCAAACTGCATTTTCGCTACCTCAAATCAGGTTCAGGATGCTTTGAGCCACCTCGTCAGTGGAGCGCTTTGCGGCTCCACGACTGAGCAAATCTTGCGCAACAGCGCGCTCGATGCGCTCAGCGGACTGAGTGAATCCAAGGGTTTTTGATAGAAGAGCCGCGGAGAGGATTGCCGCAGTTGGATCGGCCAGGTTTTTTCCGGCGATGTCTGGAGCAGAACCATGAACGGGTTCGAACATGGAAGGGTATGCACCAGTTGGATTTAGGTTAGCCGATGCCGCCAACCCAATGCCACCGGTGATAGCCGCAGCGAGGTCGGTGATGATGTCACCAAAGAGGTTGTCAGTAACGATCACATCGAATCGCTGCGGAGACTGCACCATGTGAATAGTTGCTGCATCGATGTGCATGTAGTCGTGGGTTACCTGCGGATA
>DLOY01000068.1:3849-6454 GCA_002478545.1 Micrococcales bacterium UBA7472 | reverse complement strand
CGCCCTGAGGCCAACTCGAATGCGTACTCAACCGCGCGGCGAACACCGAAGGCGGTATTCACTGAAACCTCATTAGCGATTTCATGCTCGGTACCGACTCGAATCGCACCACCGTTTCCGACATATGGACCCTCGGTGCCTTCACGGACAACAACAAAGTCGATGCTTGGCTCGCCGCGAAGCACAGACTCGACGCCTGGGAAAAGTTTTGAAGGTCTGAGATTGATGTGATGATCGAAAGCAAACCGGAGCTTGAGAAGTAGCCCGCGCTCAAGAACCCCTGATGGAACCCGTGGGTCACCGATTGCACCGAGCAAAATTGCGTCGTGCTGCTTTAGCTGAGCGAGATCGGCTTCAGTCAGTGCTTCACCGGTTGCTAGATAGCGGTCCGAGCCAAGGTCATAGTTCGTGATCTCAAGTTCAACCTGCCCGGCTAGCGCCATATCCAGGGCAGCCAGGCCCACTGAGGTGACCTCAGGTCCGATGCCATCTCCGGCAATCACAGCAAGGTTAATTCGCTTCAATTCAGCCTCACGAGTCGTTTGAGACAACCTTATTTGGTTTTGGCTTGAGCTAGCCGCAAAAAAGAGAAAGGGGCCGGTTATCCCAGCCCCTCCAATCAATCTTTGGCTACTCCCCAGTTACAACCTCAAGGCCCAACTGGCTAGCGGCATTTGCGACTGCACCGCCGTTGATTAGCTCACCGGTGAATCCAACTGAGCGCATGTAGTCAATAGCCTGTCCAGCGCGGTTACCACTTCGGCAGTAGATGTAGTAGTCCTTGGCTGGGTCCAGGGTTGCCAGCTGGCTAGCAAAGTCACTGTCGGCGATGCCCATGCGAACTGCACCCTGCAGGTGACCCTCGGCCCACTCCTCAGGGGTGCGGACATCGATGATGGCCGCGTATGCGGTTGGGTCATAGGTCTCGGTCGCGCAAGCGGTCAGCGAAGTGGTCGCGAACACTGCAATTAGTGCTCCAACCACAAACTTCAAAAGTTTCATATTGAATCCCTTCTATATACCCCCTAGGGTATGTGATACACTTTGGTCAGTCAAGTTGATTGGAGCGAATTTTGGATATTCCAAAAGAAGACCTAGATGCAGTGAAAAAGCGACTGTCCCGCGCTCAAGGACAGCTCGGCGGCATTATCAAGATGGTTGAAGAGGGTCGAGACTGCGCCGATATCCTCACCCAGCTAGCCGCAGCTCAGGCCGCAGTATCAAAGGCGGCGTTTTCGCTCATCGCCAGCGGAATTGCAAACTGCGGCACCGACGCCAATGGCTTGGCCGATCGCGCCAAGTTGGAAAAAGCATTTTTGTCACTCAGCTAACAAATTCTGAAAGGAAAAAGAAATGGGAAGAGAAGTAACTTTGAATGAGCTCGAGGCAGCGATCGCAGCCGGAGCCCACGTAGTAGACGTCCGTGAGAGCTTTGAGTTTGAAGCGGGTCACGTACCAAACGCACACCACATTCCCCTGAATGAGATTCCAGAGGCACTAGATCGAATTCCAAGGGACCAGCAGGTTTGGCTGGTATGCAAGTCTGGCGGGCGATCCATGAAAGCCTGCGATTACCTAGAAGCCCAGGGCTTTGATGTGGTGTCGGTTGCAGGTGGCACTGACGGCTGGGTTGCCTCTGGTCGTGCTGTCTCGTTGGAACCAGGTAAATAGATGGCTCTATTCGGTTTTTTCAAAAAGAAGTACGAAACCGTCTCGCCCGCTAAGGCAAAAGAGGCTCAAGACCAAGGTGCGTTGTTGATCGATGTTCGTGAATCAAGCGAATACCGCTCCGGGCACGCTCCTGGAGCCAGACACATTTCTGTGCAGGTCATCGAGCGTCGACTAGGTGAGATCCCTAAGGAGCGTCAGATCGTCGTGATGTGCCAATCCGGCATGCGCTCCCAGCGCGCTGCAGAGATACTCTCTCGCAACGGCTACCAAGTCCTAAATGTTTCGGGTGGAATCATCGGTTGGCAACGAGCTGGCCTGAAGGTTGTGAAGTAAATGAAGGTTCTGATAGTCGGCGGTGTTGCCGGTGGCATGTCGGCAGCCACGAGACTTCGCAGATTGCAAGAGGATGCCGAGATCATCGTCTTTGAACAAGGCCCTCATGTCTCATACGCAAACTGTGGTCTGCCATATCACATTGGTGAAGTGATCCCAGAGCAGAAGGATCTCCTTCTACAAACTCCAAAGTCGCTGCATGACCGCTTCCGCCTGGATGTTCGAGTAAATAACCGAGTCACCAAGCTAAACCCCTCTGAGAAAACAGTTGAGGTGAAAGACCTTGAGACTGGCGAAAGCTACACCGAAAGCTACGACGCACTGATTCTCTCTACCGGTGCTAAGCCCAGAATGGTCCCGATCCCGGGTCTCGAGCGCGCTCACGTATTGCGAGATGTCCCGGATGCGATCGCCATCAAGGAGCTCGTGGATCAAAAGAAGATCAAGACCGCAGCCATCATCGGGGCAGGCTTTATCGGCGTTGAGTTGGCCGAGAACTTAAACCACCGGGGTATCGAAACCACAATTGTGGAGTTCAGGGACACGATCCTCCCTCAGTTTGACCCAGAGATGATCGAACCGATGCAGGCAGAGCTGGTAA
>DLOY01000068.1:0-3719 GCA_002478545.1 Micrococcales bacterium UBA7472 | reverse complement strand
GGTTGTTCCAGCCGATCTGGTTGTCGCGGCCATTGGCGTAGTTGCAGATCACCAGCTCGCGGTTGAGGCGGGACTAAAGATTGGTCAGGCCGGAGGCATCTGGGTCAACGACCAAATGCAAACCTCCGATCCAAGCATCTATGCGGTGGGAGATGCCGCCGAGAAGACCAGCTTGCTCACTGGAGCTAATCAGATGATTTGGCTTGCAAACCTGGCAAACCGCCACGGCCGCCTGGTTGCCGATGTGATTTCTGGAGAAAAGGTATCGGCCAGAGCGTCAATAGGAACCGGCATCATCGGGGCCTATGGCCTTGCTGCAGCACTAACTGGTTTGACCGAGGGTCTTGCCAAGCGAATGGGTATCAACCATCAGGTGATTCACCTTCACCCAGGATCCCACGCTGGTTACTACCCAGGTGCAGAGCGAGTGTCGCTGAAGGTGCTGTTTGATACTGAGACCGGAAAGATTTTGGGAGCTCAGGGCATTGGCCGCGACGGTGTCGATAAGCGCATCGACGTCATTGCAACCGCAATCTACGCCGGCCTGACCATCGACGATTTGATGAACCTGGAGCTTGCGTATGCGCCGGCGTTTGGCTCAGCTAAGGACGCCATCAACCAAACTGGTTACGTCGGCAACAATGTCAGAACTGGAAAATCTCCAAACATCCAGTGGCACGAGGTCCAAGCCGCTCAGGAAAGTGGGGCACTGGTTGTTGATGTCAGAACTCAAGACGAGCACCAAAGTGGCAACATCCCAGATGCATTACTGATACCTGTTGATACTCTTCGCGACCGGGTAGAGGAACTTCGGGGCAAGGAGGTGATTGTCACCTGTGCAGTTGGACAGCGTGGTCACACCGCAACTCAGATCCTGCGTCAGCACGGCATCAAGGCTAGAAACCTCGATGGCGGCTACACCACTTGGCGAACCGGTATGGATGCTTTAGAGCGCGCAAAATAGTAGTAAATGAAAAAGGGCCCCGAGGGGCCCTTTTTTAGTACTCGTCTACGAGCGAGATCGCCCGCATGCTGTCAGCTTGAATCTCAACCTTGAGTTGATCCAAGAGTGCACTTGCCACCGGAGAGTCCACCGTGATCACACTCAGAGCCTTGCCGCCCTTTTGCTGGCGGGCAATCGTCATCGCGGCGATGTTGATGCCGGCCTCTGCAAATGCCTTGCCGTAGATGGCGACGATGCCTGGGCGGTCCTGGTAGACCATTACCACCAGGTGCTCGGCCATCGAAAGCTCCACGTCGTAACCGTTGATGGAAACGACCTTTTGCTGGTGCTTCGGCCCAATCACTGTGCCGCCGGCGGAGACGGTGCTGCCATCAGATAGAACTGCCTTTAGGGTCGTGACATTGCGATACTCATCACTCTTGGTGTCCTGGGTCAGGCGAACCTCAACACCGCGCTGCTCAGCCATCAGTGGAGCGTTTACATAGGAAACCTGCTCGGTGACCATGGTTTGGAATAGACCCTTGAGAGCAGCCAACTTCAACACCGTCACATCGTGTGCGGCAATTTCACCGCGAGCCTCAAACTCAACCGAAACGATTGAGGTGTGAGCGAGACCAGCCACAATCTGACCCAGCTTCTCAGCAAGCGGGATGCCTGGCTTCACAGAAGCGTCGATAACACCACCGGCAACGTTGACCGCGTCTGGAACAAGGTCGCCAGCAAGGGCTAGGCGTACAGACTTAGCAACCGAGATGCCGGCCTTCTCCTGAGCTTCGTCGGTCGAAGCGCCAAGGTGAGGGGTCACCAAAATGTTTGGCAGGCCCAAAAGTGGAGAATCTTTTGGTGGTTCGTTGACGAATACGTCCAATCCAGCGCCAGCAATCTGCCCGGAGCTCAGTGCCTCATACAGGGCTGCCTCGTCGATGATCCCACCGCGTGAGCAGTTGACGATTCTGAGGTTGGGCTTGGCGATTGCGAACTGGGCTGTTGAAATCATGCCCGTGGTTTCAGGGGTCTTTGGAATGTGAATGGTGATGAAATCGCTTCGCTTCATCAGCTCTTCGATCGAGACCAATTCGACACCCATCTGCTCGGCACGAGCCTGGGTAACGTAAGGGTCATAACCGATCAAGGTGGTGCCAAAACCGGCTAGGCGCTGAGCTACCAGGGTTCCGATTCGGCCAAGTCCGATAATTCCGATGGTCTTCTCATAAAGTTCGACACCGGTAAATTTGCTGCGCTTCCACTCCCCGGCCTTCAATGAAGCGTTGGCATCTGGGATGTGACGGGCAAGCCCCATGATTTGGGCAATAGCCAACTCTGCGGCAGAGATGATGTTCGAAGTCGGGGCATTTACAACCATGACACCGGCGTTGGTTGCAGCCTTGATGTCAACGTTGTCTAGACCAACGCCAGCTCTCGCAATCACCTTCAGTTTTGGTGCGGCTGCAATGGCCTCGGCGTCCATCTTGGTGGCGGAGCGAATCAAGACCGCATTTGCCTCTGCCAAAGCTGGCAGCAGTGCGGAGCGATCGGCGCCATCCACGTTGCGGATTTCAAAATCAGGTCCGAGCGCCTCAAGGGTTGCAGGCGAAAGCTCCTCGGCAATTAGAACTACTGGCTTAGACAATGGCTGACCTAACGTCTATTCGACAATGAAGGGGGGAACAGCGTTAGTTTAGCGAGGAAAAGCTAATTAGTCCCTTGGGCACTGGCAGCGGTCTGCCTCGGCGATGCCCTCCAGGGCATCCTCAATGTGTTGTCCGCAACCCTGCCAGGTTGGCTTTGAGCAGTCGTAGCACATAACTTGTGAGCACATATTGGGCTTCCTTTGCTTCCGGTTTAGCTTTTTTAGTATACCCCCATGGGTATTCTAGATTTTCTTTTCGAGGCGCATTTCCATCAGCCCCGAATCATATTGCCTGCTCTGGATCAGGCTGAACTGGGACTTTATTTTGGAACCCTTGAACAACTTTGTCCCACCACCCAGAAGGTCAGGCGCTAGGAAGAGTCGAAGCTCATCAACCAAACCCATCACCAGTAGGGTGTCGAGCAGCATCGCGCCACCACCAATGAACAAGTGGCCCGAGTGCTTGGCTTTGATGCTCTCGACTACCTCTCGAAGATCGCCACCGATGAAGTTCAGGTTCTGAGTGTGAACGCCATCGAATCGGAGTGGTTGCTCGGTGAGGACATAAGTGGGGAGGATGCGGTCTAGCTCGGGGGCATTTTTGAGTTCAAACTCAAAAGTCTTCCGACCCATCAAAACAGCACCGCAGCTTTGAATCAGCTCCATCCAGCCGTAGTCCTCTTCGGGACTCAGATATTTCTCAGCCCAACCCATGTCCTCGTTTTCACCGGCGATATAACCGTCTAGGGACATCACTCCATAAAAGATGGTTTTAGACATTCGCCCAGAATAGCCAAAAGCCCCCGAGGTTATCGGGGGCTTTTGAGGTTGAAACTAGCGAGCGGCTGAGCCCTCTTGGTAGTCGTCGTCCTGCTTGATCCAGCTGAACAGCTTGCGCAGTTCGCGACCGGTCGCCTCGATTGGGTGAGCCTCGCCCTTGGCACGCAGTGCTTTGAACTCTGGTGCACCAGCATCCTGGTCGGAGATGAAGCGGTCAGCAAATGCGCCGGACTGAATGTCAGCCAAAACTGCCTTCATGTTCTCCTTGACGCGAGGGTCGATGACGCGAGGACCGGAGACGTAGTCACCGTACTCGGCAGTATCGGAGACGCTCCAACGCTGCTT
>DLOY01000034.1 GCA_002478545.1 Micrococcales bacterium UBA7472 | reverse complement strand
GCAATGAATAAACCCTGTTTATTGAAAAATAAACAGGGTTTATTCGGACTCCCCTAAGAGGTCGCCGTCTCTCAGGGAAACTTGGGCTAGTTTCCGGTAGGAACCAGGCCTCTGCCGTTGTTGATCACAGGAATCGGATCGCAGATGTAGCCACCGAAGTCGTCATCTGGGCCGCCAATGAACCCGAGCATGTACCACTGGCCCTGATGCTGCACAACTCTGGCGGCGTACAGAGTCTCGTGCGGGAACCAAACTGCTTGGTTTGGATCAAAGGGGCCAAGTTTGCTTGGTCCGACCGTGGAGAACATGCCACCCGATGGGTATTTGGCTCGCATCTCTGGGGTGAGCTCATTTGGGCCACAGCACCAAAGCATGGTCGGGATGCCATCGACCTCCTCGATCTGAATGACTTCCATTTGCCCAAAGCCACTCTCGGTGTCAGTGAGCGGAGGCAGGACTTCCCACTGCAGCAGGTTGCTGGAGGTGGCATGACCTGCAACTCCTCGGCCATATTTTCCACCGGTTAGACCGCGAGCAGTGACGATCATGTGCCAGGTGCCCTCGTGCTCGAAGACCCATGGATCGCGCCAAGCCTGATCGTGCCAGAGGTTGTAGTCGAGCTGCTCATACCAGGTTGGATCCGCCTCAGTCAGCGGGTTGCTCTCGACCTTGGTCCACGTCATCAGGTCCTTCGAAGTGGCTGCTCCGACTCTTTGGATATCGCCACCATCTTCTCTTGAGGTTCCGGTGTAGAACATCCACCAGGTGCCGGCTTTATCGCGTGTTACCGAACCGGTCCAAGTGGTCCATGAGTCCCAGTTAGGAGCATCACTGATCGCGACGGCATCCTCAACCACGGTCCAATCCTTTAGATTGTCCGAGATCGCATGACCGATGTATGGGTGGCGGTGACGACGGTTTACATCGCCCAGCGCTCTTGAGGCCCTGAGATAAAAGGCGTGGTGCTTCTCGCCATCAAAGGCATACCAACTATCCCAGATCCACGAATCAGCTAATTTCAGCAATGTCTAACCTTTCACTCCAGATGATGCAACCGACGCAACGAACGCGCGCTGGAAGATGACGAAAATAATGAGAATTGGAAGCGTGATCAGGGTCGAGTACGCCATGATCTCTCCCCACTGGGTGCCCTCTTCGCTAGTTGAAGCCCAGAAGTAATCCAGACCAACCTGAACTGGGCGAAGGGCCTCAGTTTGAACCACCATCACTGGCCACAGATAGGCATTCCAAATGGCTAGGAAGCTTAGGATCGCCGAGGTTGCAAAGGCTGGTCCGGCCAGTGGCACGATGATTCGCCAGTAGATCGAGAAGAAGCTCGCACCATCAATGATCGCGGCCTCGTCCAGCTCTTTTGGAATGGTCTTGAAATACTGCACGAAGAGGAAGATCGAGAAGCCCCAGGCAATGAATGGCGCTATCTGCACCAGATAGGTGTTTAGCCAACCGGTAGTGATCTCAAAGCTGCCATCTTCAAAAGAGATTCTTGGCAGAGAGTTCACCAATACCAACAGCGGCATCGCGATGGTCTCGAATGGCACAACCAAAGTTGCAATTAGAAAAACCAAGATTGCGTTCTGGCCGCGGAACTTTAACCTGGCGATTGCAAAGGCGGCCAGCGAGTTCACAAACAGACCAAGAATCACAACCACGGCCGAAATAAACACCGAGTTGAAAATGAACTGACCCAGCGGTAGTCGCTCAAAGACTCCGGCGTATTGGTCAAGGCTGATATCTCCTACTGGCAAGAAAGCTCGCCATGATTTCACATCAGCAAAGATTGCCTGCGGATCCTTCAAGCTCGAAGAAATCATGAACAGTAGCGGCAAGCTAAACAGCAGCATGAAGAAGATGGCAAAGCCGTATTGAATGCCAAGGCCGAGGGAGAATTTGCGCTTCATGACTAGTCCCTTTCCCTGGTCAAACGTCGCTGGATGACTGAAATCAAAACCACCAGGATGAAGAACACGATTGCGATTGCTGATGAGTAACCGATCTCGTTCTTTCTAAAGCCCTCGCGGAAGAGGTGGAAGACGATGGTCGAGGTGGAGTCAAGCGGTCCACCCTGAGTCATGACATTGACCTGAGTGAACAAACCCATGGCCTGAATCGAGATGATGATCAGCACAAACACAAAGGTGGTCTGTAGTCCTGGCCAGGTGACAGCCTTGAATTGCTGCCACTTATTGGCACCATCAACGGTAGCGGCCTCATAGAGCTCCCCGGGGATGGTTTGCAAACCGGCAAGCCAGATAATCATGTGGAATCCCACACCCTGCCAGGCCGACATGAAGATGATTGCTGGCAGAGCAAAGTTGGGATCTGCCAAGAAAGCTATGGGTTCATAACCGGGGATGATCTGGCTTAGCAAAACATTGGCTAGGCCATCCTTTTGATAAAAGAAGATCCAAAGAATCGAAACCACGACCATCGAGGTCACGACCGGCATGAAGTAGACGGTGCGGAAAAACACCTTGCCGCGAATGCGGGAGTTGATCAAAAGTGCAAGCGCTAGAGCGAGCCCACCCTGCAGCGGTGCAATCACCAGTGCAAAAAGAAAGGTGTTCTTTAGCGATTTCCAAAACAGTGCATCGCCAGCAACTGTGAAGGTGGCCGACTCACCATCGGCTGCGAATGACTCATCGAGGATCTGCATGCCCGAGTATGGGGTATCGGCAGCTGGCTTAGTCAGCTCACGCAGATTGTCGTAGGCGATGTCTGGATCATTGGCATCGGACTCGACAGTGACCTGACCGAGTGAGAGCATCTCGGTGAAGTTTTCAATACCGACAAACTCTGGCTCCTTGGGTGAAGCAAACTTTGCGTTGGTAAACCCGAGTGAGAAAGCAAGCACCACCGGAGCTACCAAGAAGACAAGCATCAAGCCAACAGCCGGCAGGATAAATAGAAAACCCGCACGTGCAGATTTAGCGTTTAAGCTGTTACTGAATAACTGCTTTTTCGCTCTAGTTAAAGTGGTCATTCTTTTCCTTTTTGGAAATCAGGGGTGGCAGTGGCGACTGCCACCCCTGATCTATTTAGCGATTGATTTAGCGGTAGAAATCGTTGTCCGCTAGGTTCGCATCAATCTCATCTGCTGCCGCATCCAAGGCCTGCTTGGCGTTGGCACCATTGATGATGTCTGCTACTGCCTTCTCGTAGATGGTCGAGATTGCTAGGTAAGCAGGTGTTGGTGGGCGAAGCACACCGTAGTTGTTGGAGAACTCAACAAACACAGCGAATGGGCCACCAGGTGCGTAGTTTGGAACCTGCTCAGCTGCGGTAGCAGTTGCTGGGATCAAACCAATGCGGTCGGCAAAGGCCACGATGTACTTGTCCTGAAGGATGAAGTTGATGAACTCATTTGCACCCTCTGGGTTCTCACATGATGAGGAGACACCGAACTGCCATGAAGCAGCACCAATCTTTGGACCCTGTCCGAAGTTTGGTGGAGGAAGGATCAGTAGGTCATCTCCCAGTGCCTCGTAGGCATCCTTCACAGCCCAGTTACCGTTGTACTGAAGTGCGATGGTGCCAGCGATGAACTCGGTGCGGTCACCGGTCTGAGCTGGGTTTGCGTAACCCTTAGCAAAGGTAGAACCGAACCACTCACCGAACTTCACGGAAGCGTCAGAGTTGATAACACCATCTGCGCTCTCGTAGGTGTCGCGGTTGATTAGGTCGCCACCGAAGCTCTGCATGATTGGGCTGTAAGCGTATGGGTACCACTCACCGGTCCAGCCATTACCCCAGTCGATTGCGTAGTCGTA
>DLOY01000078.1 GCA_002478545.1 Micrococcales bacterium UBA7472 | reverse complement strand
TGGATGATTCAGCTCGGCACCCGTTGCTGGATTCCCTTGATGAAGACCAGCGTGAAGTGGCCCAGCAGCTTCGAGGGCCTGTCGCCGTTATAGCTGGCCCAGGATCGGGAAAGACTCGAGTCATCAGCCACCGCATCGCCTACGGCGTTGCGATGGGCGTGTACGACCCCGCCAAAGTATTGGCGGTGACCTATACAAACAAGGCAGCGGCAGAGCTTCGCACCAGAATGCGAGCCCTCGGGGTTCCCAATGTTTCAGTGCGAACTTTTCACGCCGCTGCATTGAGTCAACTGCAATTCTTCTGGCCCCAACTCACCGGAGCACAAGCCCCTCGACTGGTGCCGTCCAAAATCGCCCTGCTGCGTGAGTCGGCAGAGTCGCTGAGAATTCGATTGGACCAGGATCAACTTTTTAGCATCCAGTCCCGCATGGAGTATTACCGCTACACCCTCAAAGACCCTTCCGATGAGGATTTTGTAGCTGTGGGGTCGGTTCAGCTTGAACAGTTTCTGGCGCTAAGCGATTCGTTTCAGGCGATCAAACGAGAGAGAAAGCTCATCGACTGGGAGGATGCGGTTTCTCTGGCGGCGGGTATGTTTCGATCGGAGCCCCAGCTACTAGAGCAGTTCCGACAGCAGTATCGATTTTTCACAGTTGACGAGTATCAAGACATCTCTGCTTTGCAACAGGCGCTTTTGGAAACCTGGCTGGATGATCGAGAAGATGTCTGCGTGGTGGGTGACCCGCGCCAAACTATCTACAGTTTTGCTGGTGCAAACCCGGATTTTCTGTTGCGATTCTCCGATCGGTTTCCGGCAGCAGATGTGTTTGAGCTGAATCGCAATTACCGTTCCTCTCAAGAGATTGTGGAATATGCCAATCGAATCTTGGGACCGGACCAAATCGCGCAGCGTGCCCTGAGTTCAAGGCCGCGCTTTGTCGAATATCCGACTGCGCTCGCAGAGGCGCAAGCAATATCACTCCGAGTCACCTCATTGCTCAGAGAGGGCGTTGAGCCTGGCGAGATCGCTGTATTGGTGCGGTCGAACCACCAGATTGAGGCAATCGAAAGTGAGCTAGCAGAGCAGGGAATCCCAACTCAGGTTCGAGGGGCTGGAAGGTTTTTTGCTAGGCCCGAGGTGGTTCAGGCTATGCACGCCCTTCGAGCGTTGACAGTAACCGACCTTGATAAACCCACTTTTGCCTTGGTTTCAGATGTTCTGCGCTCACTGGGTTGGAGAACAGAAGGATCAGGCGAGAGTTGGGAGAGCCTGAACTGGTTTATCACGGTGCTTGATGAACTTGGTGGCAATCCAGCAATCTCCGAATACGTTCGTGAACTTCAAGAGCGCGAGAGATCAGGCCATGAACCTGCGCGAAATGCTGTGACATTAGCCACCATCCACTCCACTAAAGGCTTGGAGTGGAAGTGCGTCTTTGTCGCCTCGGTGAGTGATTCGGTTTTCCCTCCAGCACGGTCAGCCAAGGAACAATTTGCGGAGGAGCGCAGGCTCTTCTTCGTGGCCATCACGAGAGCTCAAGAGCTTCTTGAAATCTCATTCACCTCAGACCGAGGTCGCTCCCCACTACTCGGCACCCACAGTTAGCATCCGGCACCGCCGCCTCTTCCACTGACATGGATTGTCGATTTAGCTGAAAGATTCTATTTTCGCGAGGCTGGCTGTCAGCCAGTGAATTCGCTATCTCTATCGCAATAGAGACGGCAAAGAACATCGAGGCAGAGTCGCCTAGGTCGCGATCCAGGAAACTTAGCTGGGTTGCCGTTGCTATCCAGCTGGGATCTTGCTGCGACCTGGCAACCTCCAGACAGCCCAGGCAAGGTGTGACCCCGGGGATTACTAGATGCGACACCCAGCAGCCATGCTCTGTGAAAACAATCGCTAGGTGAGGGGTGTCGCGCGCCATCCAGGCCTGGTAACTTGCCGGCGCGATCACATCATTGGCAATCAACACCGCAAGACTTAACCGATCTAAAGTGGCCGTGATTCGCGAGTGCTGGATAATCTCAGCGCTCGCGATCAGCATTTCTTTGGCTGAGCGAGCTCGAGCTTTGCCAAGGCTCTCTTGGGGATGGCCAAGTGCTCCGGTATCGGACTCTGCTACCCGAGTCTGATCAAGGGTATGA
Organism: Micrococcales bacterium UBA7472; assembly: GCA_002478545.1. GTDB lineage: Bacteria > Actinomycetota > Actinomycetes > Actinomycetales > Microbacteriaceae > Aquiluna. The sequence goes on along the minus strand of DLOY01000078.1, from coordinate 10,282 downwards.
AACCTGCGGAAGCCAGCTCCTGACATGCCCCTGGCGATGGCTAAGCCAGTTTTTGAAAACGTCTCGATAAAGACTTCGGAGATAGCTCGATTTCTCATAGCCAAAATGGGATCAACGCCTTCAGCGAGATATAACCGCATCAATTCAGCAAAACGTTGATCTATATCCAACTGTGTTAGTTCTGGCCCCAGCGCGCTTGAGTGCCTGACCAAGCTCCCAAGTCGAGTAAGTAGGTCTGAAATTTCCAGTTGCGTGGTGCCGGCCAATTTGGCGAGGCTCTTCATTTGGTTGTCGGGTAAACCTTCCTCCAGGATTTCAAGCGCTCGCTGCTGGCCTAGTGTATTTACGCTTACTTCAACGTTCCGATCAGAACCATATCGCCGTGTCAGGTCAAGCGAATAGAGCCTTGCTAGAGCTGGATTGATTTGGCTGACCATGCCCTGATGCTGGCAGGAATCCGTAAATCTTGTACTTAGTTCTCCACAGCGCTATTCGCCGAGTAGGTTTCTTAGCTGCGAATCAAAGTCATCATCTGATTCAAGACGAGCGATCAGCTTTGCCGGATCTCTTATCTCCTCGATGATGGGGAGTTGATCGGGGTGGGCGAGCAGGCTATCTCTCACATCTTTGCCGAATCGCTCTGCGACCATTGATAGAGCAGCCGCAGCCTCTCTAACAAGGCGAGGTGTCAGCTCCAGCCCTAGCAACACCGCAAAGGTCTTTTGACCCACGCCTGATGCTGAACGGCGACGGCGGTAAAGCTCCTGAAGTGCTTCAGCGGATGGAAGTCGTCTGGCAGCAGCGAGGCTAACGCTGTCCACCCAACCTTCAATCAAAGCAAGGGTGGTTTCGATTCTCTCTAACGCAATTTCTTGGTCCTCGGTTCTCGCCATCAAAGCAGATCCGAGCTCAATCACGGTTTGCATTTCTTGACCAGATTCAAGTTGTTCCGCGATCTGTTGAATCGAATTCGAATCCACTTTCAACTCAGATGCAAACTGCCGGATTTGGGCAATTATCTGCTCGCGGAGGTAAGGATTTGCCGCAAACAGAGCAGCTGAGGCAAGTTCTCGAATTGCCAAATAGATGAGTAGTTCATTTCTTGGAGTCTCGAGATCCTTGAACAACTCGGCGAGATTCTGCGTTACCAAAGCGGGTCGGTCATGCAGAGGAATCCCGATTTCTGATCCGGTCAAAACCTGCTTTGCCAGGCCACCTGCTGCCTGACCTAGCTGCATTGCAAAAAGCGTTGCACCGGCATTTCCTAGAAAATTGGTTGCACTGCCGAGTGCGCTTTTTAGCTCCTCGGGCATGGACTCAGACAGGGACTCGTTTAGAGCCTTAGCCATGCTTATCGCGATGGGTTCGCTCAGCTGCCTGAAAAGCGGCATCGCGTCCTGGGCCCACATCGATCTGGTCAAAATCTTGGGTTGCTGGAAATTTTCAAAACCGGTCTCTTCACTGAGCCAAAGTTTTGCAATTTCAAAGGCATTGGGAACTTCCTGGGCGATTGCAGCATCTACTGAGGTTTCGCTAGTACGTGCGATCGACACCGCCTGAGAGAGCGCTAGATCCCAGTTCACTGCATCACTGCTACCGGAGAACATCGTTTGAAAATTTGACATCAGGCTCTGCAGCATCCCAGGACTTGACATCAGGCCACTGACTTTCTCGAGCATGGCCGGATCGATTTTCCCTGACTGCATCATTTCGCGAATCAATCGCTCAAGTTCGTTCGGATCCGGTTGCTCGTTCACTGGCCTACCTCTCAAAGTAAACGCTAGTAGCTAAAACTTGGAGCGGTCAGTTTTCGCACTCTGTTCGCCCTAGGCGTCACAGTGCTGACGGTATTGTCAGCGGGGGAATCTAACATTTATTCGATGACGTTCTTCAGATCCGGTCGACCCCTCAGACGGCCACGCAGTTGGGCCATAACGGGTCTACTCGTGCTGGCGCTAATTTCGCTTGCGGCTGTCCCCAGTGGATACGTGATTCAACGACCTGGCGCGGTGTTCAACGTTATGGCAGAGGTGGAGGGCGAGCCCGTTATCAGCTCACGCGAGCTGACTTCATACGATTCCGACTCGCGCTTCGACGTCACCACAATCTCGCTCCTTGGCAATCGTGAATCAAATCCAAACTGGATCCAGGTGCTTTTTGCTTGGGCTGATCCAGACCAGGTTGTTCTTCCGCTTGATGAAGTTTTCCCGCCGAGCAAAACCACTGCAGAGGTTCGAGCCGAGAGCACTGCTCAAATGGAGATCTCGCAACAAGACGCAATTGCTGTTGCCCTGGGTCACCTTGGCTATGAAGTTCCCAGGCGGTTGTATGTCAATGCTGTGGTCGCCGACACTCCGGCCTCGGGATTGGTTGTTGCCGGGGATTTTGTGATCTCCGCCGGAGGCGTGAAAGTTCAGACCTTCGAAGAGCTGCGTGAGCAAATCACAAAGACCGAGGGTGCTCAGATGGAACTAACGGTTGAGCGAGATGGCAAGTTGGTGCAACTAGAGCTCGCACCTCAGCCGCGCGACGACAGTTACTACATCGGGGCCATGGTCGGTTACACCTACCAATTCCCAAAGAAAGTAGAGCTTCAACTCGGAGACGTTGGCGGCCCTAGTGGAGGACTGATGTTCACTCTTGGCATCGTTGACCGCTTCACCCCGGGCTCTCTGGCCAAGGACCACCACGTCGCTGGAACCGGAACCATTTCTGGTGAGGGCAACGTTGGCCCAATCGGAGGTATTCGCCTGAAGATGATTGCTGCAGACAGAGCCGGTGCTGACCTTTTCTTGGTCCCGGAGGGAAACTGTGAAGAAGCTGAAGGTTTTGTGCCAGAGGGGCTCGCAGCGGTTTCCGTGGCAAACTTTGAGGAAGCAATTCAGGCAGTTGAGAATTTAAACGCTGGAAAGACATTTCCAGCTTTGAGCTGCAAAACTAACTAGGAGCGTTTGTGACCTTTCCTGCACCCGCCCAGCGCAAAGTCTCACCACTTTCGATTGCTCTGGGAATTCTGGCCGCCATCGCTTTTGCACTGTTCAGTGCTGCCGGCGTTTACACCGACTGGTTGTGGTTTAACCAGCTCGGCTACGAAGGCGTGTTCCTGAACCAAATTCTTGGACAGATCGCAGCCTTCAGCGCTGGTTTTGCTGTCATGGCAATTTCCGTGGGTATCGCACTTGGAGTGGCCTGGAAGACCAGACCTGTCTATGTGCGCATGCCGGGGGAGTCACCCTTTGAGGCCTATCAGCAAATGATTGAGGGCCTGAGAAAAGTCGTCATGTTTGGTCTTCCAGTTGCGCTTGGAATCTTTGGAGGCCTGATCCTCTCCCGAGAATGGGAGAGCGCAGCACTGTTTTTGACCTCTGGTGAGTTTGGCGTCAAGGAAGAGCAGTTCGGCCTTGATGCATCTTTCTACGTATTTCAGCTGCCCTTCCTTCAGCTATTGGTTGGATACCTCTCCGGTGCCATTTTGATGGCGGGAATTGTCAGTGTTGCCGTGCACGTGATTTATGGGTCAGTCCGTTTCACCGGGCGCGATGTTCAGGTTTCCAAGTCCGCTCGCGTGCAAATTGCAATCCTGGTGGCGGGCTACCTCCTTGTTCAAGGAGCAAGCCTCTGGCTTGATCAGTACTCGACCGTCACGACCCCTGGCTCTTTGTTCACCGGTGCTAATTACACCGATGCGAATGCGGTGATTCCCGGTCTTCAGATTCTGGCCATGATTTCTGCTGTAGTGGCTTTGGCCTTTTTGTTCACGGCATTTATTGGCAAGTGGCGTATCTCCATAATCGCTACCGCACTGATGGTTGTTAGCTCGCTAGTCCTATCGGGCCTGTACCCATGGTTGGTACAAACCTTTCAAGTCGTGCCAAACGAGCGCACCTTGGAAAGCAAGTTCCTGCAGCGCAATATTGATGCAACCAGAGCCGCTTATGGCCTAGACGCTGTCGAGGTGGTGGACTATGACGCCAAGGTGGTGGCTGAGCCTGGCGCTTTGAAGAACGATGCCAAGACCACCGCCTCAATTCGTATCCTGGACCCAGCGCTCGTGAGTGATGCCTTCAGGCAGCTTGAGCAGTACCGTCAGTACTACAGCTTCCCGAATCGTCTTCACGTCGATCGATACTCAATCGATGGTCAAACCCAGGACACCGTTGTGGCTGTTCGCGAACTGAACCAGGCTGGCCTGGGAGAATCACAGTCCTGGTACAACTCCACCATCGTGTACACGCACGGCTTCGGTTTGGTAGCCGCCTATGGAAACAAGCGTGACAGCGACGGTAAGCCGCTGTTCCTGCACTCCGGAATTCCTCCGGTGGGAGAGCTGGGTGACTTCGAGCCTCGGGTTTACTTCAGCCCCAACGCTCCGCTGTACTCGATCGTCGGTGCTGCAGAGGGAGCAGAGCCGCTTGAGTTTGACTATCCAGCTGGTGAGGATGGTCAGCGCGAGACCTACACAACTTTCTCAGGTGAAGGTGGCCCAGCAATTGGAGACCTCGTCACCCGCGTTGCTTACGCGTTGAAGTTCCAGAGCGAGCAGATCCTGCTTTCGGATGCTATCAATGCGAACTCGCAGATTCTGTACAACCGTGACCCAGCCCAGCGCGTTCAAGAGGTTGCGCCATATCTGACACTAGACAGCGAGGTATACCCAGCGATTGTGGATGGACGCATCAAGTGGATCGTTGATGGCTACACCCTCAGCAACAAGTTCCCATATTCCAACCTTGAGAACTTTGGACAGTCTGTGCTCGACTCCGCTTCAGAGGGTTTCCGCGGTGGCATCGGTTCGGTGAACTACATCCGCAACTCCGTCAAAGCAACCGTTGATGCTTATGACGGATCGGTAGATCTTTATCAGTGGGATGAGAAGGACCCAATTCTTAGCGCTTGGATGAAGGTTTATCCAAACACCGTGAAGCCGAAGTCTGATATGAGTGCCGAACTGATGTCTCACGTGCGTTACCCATCGGATCTATTCAAGATGCAGCGCTCGGTTCTGGGTCGCTACCACGTTACAGAGGCGGGTGCCTTCTACTCCCAGCAAGATGCCTGGATGACCCCGAATGATCCGGTCGGCACAAACAGCCTGGGCACTTTGCAGCCTCCTTATTACCTAACCATGCAGACCCCAGGTCAGACTCAAAGCGCGTTTTCCCTATATTCGACCTTCATCCCCAAGTCGACTGGTGAGACTACCAGGAACGTGTTGACTGGTTACCTTGTGGCCAATTCCGACGCTGGCTCGCAGGCGGGCGAGGTGAGTGCAAACTTTGGCAAGCTCACGCTGCTGAACCTGCCGCGAGAAACTATCGTTCCGGGACCTGGCCAGGTTCAAAACAACTTCAACGCAGATAGCAATGTCTCCTCGCTGTTGAACCTTCTTCGCCAAGGATCCACTCGAGTGCTGAATGGAAACCTGCTCACGCTCCCTGTCGGTGGCGGATTGCTATACGTTCAGCCGGTTTATGTGGAATCAACTGGTGAAACCAGCTATCCACTACTTCAGAAGATCTTGGTCGCCTTTGGAGATCAAATTGCCTTTGAGGACACCCTCGACGAGGCGCTTGATGAACTATTCGGTGGTGACGCTGGGGTAGACCCAACACCAACTAATCCAGGTCAAAACACCGAGTCGCCCTCTGTTGACCCGGGCACTGGATCCGGAGACAACCCAGCTTTGAGTGCAGCTCTCGAGCGAGCCAACAAGGCATTGCAGGACAAGCAAGCTGCTCTTGCAGCCGGAGACTGGACTGCATTTGGTGAGGCTGACGAGCGCTTAGCCAAGGCAATCGAGGATGCGCTGGCTGCGCTGGACTAATTTCAGAACAGCTGGTAGCATTTGAACTTCGCCGCGGGGTGGAGCAGTTCGGTAGCTCGCCGGGCTCATAACCCGGAGGTCGTAGGTTCAAATCCTGCCCCCGCAACCAATTAGAAACAGCCCCTTCGGGGGCTGTTTTCATTTATGTGGATAACTGAAATCACAAATTTCCGAGGCCCCATAGTCTGCGGTAATGCCGATACTCATTCTGATTTTGATCGCATCCCTTGCTGGCTGTGCACCGGCATCTCCAGAACGCCAGCTCATCAACTATCTTGAGGATTCGGCTCGTGGCGTTCTATCTGATGAGTTGAGTGACGCCGCTCGAGAGGCCCAAGTCAGAGCCCTGCGGATTATCAGTGATCTGGGTTGGAGTCAGTCTGGACGAGCTAAGTACTCAGACTTTGCAATCATCGACGACTCTCATTTTGAATTCTGCTTGGACGTGACAGGAATACGCTTCACAGACCAATCCATGAATCAGGTGCAGTTGGAGCGGACAAACAAAGGCCTTCTAATGCGAGCCAAGACAAGGCAAATTGCCGGAACTTCGAAAATCACAGATTTGAAAGAGGTGGGAGATTGCTAGTTGAAATGGTCTTGCTGGCTGGATTGGTTCGAAGCTCGTGCGATGTAACTTTGGCTGCTCTAGGAATTTGCAGCTCACAATGTGATTCCGCCGCTCTGGCCACCGGAGAGTTCTCACTCTGTGCAAAAAAGCAGGAGACCAAGACCAGCGCGGCCTCATCGCCAGCGCCAATGCGCGAGTGCAAGTATTACGTGAATGGAACCATCGACGTTCCGACTCAAACCGTAATTACTGCCTGGGTTGAGGTTGGATCGAGGCTCTGCATCGGCGATAAGCCCGTGGAATCTAAGCCGGCCTATCGCTCAGTCACAGAGCAGCTCGACGACATCTTCTCTGCGAAGGCGCAGCCTCCGGTTGCCTACCGAGAGTCTCGAGAAAGGCCAGAGCCTTTCGAGGCAATCCATTTCTACGCTGAGTCGAGCGATCAGCGGCAAACGGGTTCGCTTTTTGGAGAACCGGCCCAGATTCGATTCCGCCCAGTTGGTTACCGGTGGGAATACTCCGATGGCGCAACAGGCTTTGGTCGATCCAACACGAGAAGCTTTGATGGAGAGGGTAACCACTCAGCCCAGGTATTTGTGAGGTTCGAGGTGGACTACGAGACTGGAGGGGTTTGGCATCACAACGCCGCGCAATTCACCCTGGGAAGCAACCTTCTGTCTATTCGAATAGTCGATCCGCCAAGGCGAACACTTTTGGTTGACGGGCAAGGCTAAGGAAGTCTTCAGGAATAATCCATAAAATCTCCAGAGTTGCTGGTTCATAATCAAGAGCAACGAAAGGCGATGTCGATGTCTAATCAGTGGAATCGTTCCTCCGACGCTCAGTTTTTGGTAAGTCCCGCATATCAGGCCCCACAGACCCCAAAGCCCAAGCGCTCAACTAGCAAGGTCTTTCGCCCGCTGGGAATTGCCGCTCTTGCACTCAGCACCGCAACAGTTGGTGGGATCATCGCATCCAGTGCATTTACGCTTTCTTACTTGACCCTCAGCCAGCCGGCTCCGGTGGTTGTGAATAATGCTCAGGCAGTCAACTGGGTCACCGGTGCGGCTGCTGCGGCAGCACCTTCGGTAGTCACACTTTCGGTTGAATCAGACACCTCTTCCGGTTCTGGTTCTGGGGTCATCTTGACCGAGGATGGCTTTATCCTCACCAATGCACATGTTGTGACCCTGAGTGGCCTCACCGAAGATGCCAAGATAGCGGTTCAGCTCTCTACCGGAGAGGTTTATAGGGCTCAGTTGGTGGGGTTTGACCCGGTTTATGACCTAGCGGTAATCAAGATTTCCGAGAACGGTCTCAAGCCGATCGTGTTTTCTGATTCAGATAATTTGAATGTGGGTCAGGACGTCGTGGCAATTGGCGCCCCACTAGGTCTCGCATCAACGGTGACTCAGGGAATTGTCTCAGCTCTTGACCGGACCATTCAGGTTGCAAGCTCTGAGGTCAATGGCGACAGTAGCCTGCAGTTCTGGACTGGATCTGGCGGTGCCCCAATCAGTCTTCAGGTTATTCAGACCGATGCCGCAATCAACCCTGGAAACTCCGGTGGTGCGCTGGTGAATAACACGGGTGAACTAATTGGTATCAACGTTGCCATCGCAACCGCCGGTGGGGGAGAGGCTGGCAGCATTGGTGTCGGTTTCGCCATTCCTTCAAATACTGCAAAGCGAATTGCCCAAGAGATAGTTGACACCGGTGAGGCTTCGCATGGACTTCTCGGTGCTTTGGTAAGGGATAACTCCGAGGCAGATTCTTCATTTTCAACCGGAGCGCTCGTAGAGGATTTGACCGAGGGTGGGGCTGCTGAAAAAGCGGGCGTGAGGATCGGTGACGTGGTTGTGAAGTTTGCCGGCAAGCGCGTCAACGGTGCATCTGACCTTACTGCCCTGGTTAGGGCTCAACCAGCGGGTGCCAAGGTTCAGGTAGATGTGCTGCGTGACGGTGCGGTCATCTCTCTTACCGCCACCTTGGGTGATGCCTCAGACCTAAAATAGGCGCCATGGAAACCCAGCACGGCTCGAGCACACTCGAGAAAGAACAAGTCGAGATCGACAATGGCGACCACGAGCGCTACTCACACTATGTAAATAAGAACAAGATCGTTGAGTCAGCCGTCATGGGTAGTGCCGTAGTTGCTTTATGCGGCAAGGTTTGGGTTCCATCACGGGATCCGCAGAAGTTTCCAGTTTGCCCAACCTGCAAAGAGATCTACGAGGGCCTGCTCAAGGACTAGTGGAATTCGGTCGGGATCGCGGCTTCTCCTCTGGAGAGCCGCAATGCCTCGACTGGAAGTTCAGCCAGGACTGACTGGTGGTGAGTTCTGGCTTCGCTTAGATTCGGTTTGAAAACCAGATTGCCATCCTTGATGTAGGTGACCTGGAGCTCTCTTCCGGCGGCCTCATCTGAAATCAGTTCGCAAACCGCCCTGCCATCTTGTATTTCGCGCACAGCTCGCTTCTTGCCTCCGCGCGAGACTTTATTGGCTGACTTCTTCGCCATCGCGACCCAGTTCTCACCATCAAAATGGGACACCAGTTTGTAAACGAAGCCGGCGGTTGGAAATCCTGATCCGGTGACCAATGAGGTTCCAACCCCATAGTTGTTTACCGGGGCCTGAGCTAGTGCTGCGATGGTGTATTCATCGAGATCGCTGGTGACAGTGATCTGAGTTTCGGTTGCGCCGAGCTCGTCCAGTAACCTGCGAACTTCGATTGCTGAGGCAACCAAGTCCCCGGAGTCCAATCTCACGGCATGTAGCTTGCCGCTTGAAAGCTCGACTGCTTTTCTCACAGCACGCTCAACGTCGTAGGTGTCTACCAACAGGGTGGTTGAGTTACCAAGCGCACTCAACTGCGAATCGAACGCCTGATCCTCACTGTCGTGTAGCAGGGTAAACGAGTGGGCACTGGTTCCAAAGGTAGGTATGTCGTAGCGCATTCCGGCTTCAAGGTTGCTGGTGCCATCGAATCCGACAAGATAAGCAGCTCTTGCTGCCGCAACCGCAGCGGCCTCATGAACCCTCCGTCCACCCATTTCGATGAGGCGTCGAGAGCCAGCAGCCGAACGCATTCTTGCGCCGGCGGAAGCTACAGCTGAATCAAAGTTCAGAATAGAGAGAATCACTGTTTCCAAGATCACGGCATCGGCAAAACTGCCCTCTACGGTCAAAACCGGGGAGTGGGGGAAGTAAATTTCGCCCTCCCTATAACCTCTGATGTCTCCCCGGAAACGGTAGTTGGCCAGAAAATCTACGGTCTGGTCATTGACAATCTGATTAGAGGCTAAAAAGTCAAGTTGCTCTTGGGTGAACGTGAAATCTTGCACCGCATCCAAAACGCGATCGATGCCCGCCAGGACGCCGAATCTTCGACCAGCCGGAAGGGATCGAGAGAACACCTCAAATACGCATGGCCTTGATGCCTTGCCCGAATGCAAGGCTGCCTGAACCATGGTTAGTTCATAACGATCGGTGTAAAGCGCGACAGACACCACTACAGCCTAATCAGGCGGGCACTCCCGCTCTAGACTTACCGAGTGGATCCAAGACCAATTGGCGTGTTCGACTCTGGAGTCGGTGGCCTGACGGTAGCCCGCGCCATCATTGACCAGCTGCCGCACGAATCAATCGTCTACGTTGGCGATACTGCGCATGCCCCCTATGGGCCAAGACCGATCTCTGAGGTCCGAGAGCTCGCCCTTGAGGTCATGGATGAACTCGTTGCCTCCGGCGTAAAGATGCTTGTGATTGCCTGCAATTCAGCTTCCGCGGCAGTCCTTAGAGATGCAAGAGAACGCTACACCGCGGGTATGGCAGTCCCTGTGGTTGAGGTGATTCAGCCAGCGACCAGAAGAGCGGTGGCCACCTC
>DLOY01000005.1 GCA_002478545.1 Micrococcales bacterium UBA7472 | reverse complement strand
CCGATGGGTATTCGCCTGAACCTAAATGGTGGAACGACCATGGGATCGTTCTTTATCTCTCAGGCGACTGAGTCCCCGGCCATCAAGATGTCGGTCAATAACAACACCACGGGCTCAAGCTGGGGTCTCTACCTTGACGAAGGAAACGTTCAAAACCTGGCAAATACCCAGGCTGCGATTGATCAAAACGGTGGAAATCAGTGGAACCCAATTGCTAACGCTATTAACACCAACCGCCAGCTGAATATTTGGGGTAAGGGTGGAATCGACATCGATGTCACCCAGCGCACTTATTTGCACGGAGCGATTTTGCGAGCCAACCTGCTCGCCGAAACTGGTGAAATTTCAGTCAACACCGGCAATAAGACTGTGTACTTCAACGGCGCAAGCTCACGAGCCAGCTATTTGGGAGCAGCACCAAACTCACCAGTTACTTCCTCCAGTGCAGACATTCGTGTGACTACGGCTTACACCCAGGCTGAGGATTACACATACCTGTACACAAACGGTTCGATTTCTGTTGAACCATTTGCGAATAACAACTTTGACTCTGACATCTACTTCCCAAGAAGCACAACCGAAATTGGTAACGCTCAAAACGTGCCAGCTGGTTTCAAGATCGGAAACTTCGTCGCCGGCTCCGGTGACGGACTTGGTTACACCGGTGTTCGCTACATCGAGATCAACCGCGCCTTCTCAACATCTGGTCCAGTTGAAATTAACGGTGGAACAGTTCGCTGGTATCAGCCGATCATCTCTGGCGGTGAGTTCACTGCCAGATCTGAATACACCACCTATGCCGACGCTGGGGTAATTGTCACTGGTAGAAATCAGGATCTTAGGGTTTACTCCGAGGACATCATTTACAACCGCTCTGGTAGCTACAAGTTCCAGACCAACGGTGGAAACCTAATCTTTGGTTCAAACGCTGACAACTCTGGAACTGGTTTTATCCAGATTGGAAGCAACAACACTTTCAACACCGCTAACGGCACCACTCAAAAGAACTACAACACCGAGTCAGGATCGATTTACCTAGCTGGTGCCTACCAGATGAGTGGCAGCTTCCCGGTTGGTTATGCCGACAGCTTCACCAACGGCGCACACGGTGTCCAGATCGACAGCAACAACGCCAATACCAAATTCCAATCCGGTGGTGGCGATATCGTCTTCCGAGGTCGCGGTTCAGACGTAAACGCAAACTCATATGGAATTTACGTGATCGGTGGCCTCATCGATGCCGGTGATGGAACAGTCAAGCTCGATGGAATTGGACGAAACTCCAACAACGTCGGAGTTGAGCTATCGGGTACTACCGGAACCAGAGTGCGCATCTTCGCCGGTGGAGGATCAAACAGCACTTCGTCTCCCGCGATTGAAATCAAGGGAAGAGTTGAACATGCTGGCAGTCGCCGAGCAATCACGTTTGGCTGGATTTCAAGTTACGCCAATGACAATCTTCTTGAAGCGCGCGGTGAAGGTGGAATTAGCCTCCTCGCCGAGCGCACCACTGGAACAGACTGGGCCTCTGAAATCGCTGGAGCCTCTCTGTTCTCCAAGACCGGTCCGATCTACATCACAGCGAATGCTGGAAACCACGGCTATTACTTCGGCGGAACCAGCTATGGAGCGCCGGTCTACCTCGGTTCCTACGCAACTTCAACGGTCGCTCGAACCAGCTTGACCAACACTTACCTAACTACCGATGCAACAGTTAGCACATCATCTGCAGCGGTCATTTTTGAGGCTGACCGCTTCTACTCACCAAGCGATGAGCGCTTCGTGGTTCAGTCTTCGGGTGATGTGAGCATCAAGCCTCGCTCTGCGAACTTCATCACCGATGCCTACGTCTACGCCAAGATGTTTGGAATCGGTTCGCTGACCGTGGGAAATGACAACAACCCCACATTTGCAGCCAGGGTTCTGGGTGAGTTTTATGGAACCGGCCCATTCCGAATCTATGGAAGCCACGTCTTTACCTGGGGTCCATTCCGCACCACTGGTGCAGGCAACCCAATCTTGTTCAAGTCTGTCTTCGAGCAGTATCACTACAACCGCTCGCCAGGCAGTGGTTTCTACACAAACGATGGAGACATCACCTTCTGGACCGGCTCCAACGGTCAGACCAACAACAACTCTTTCGTTCACATCGAGGATGGCATAAACGTAGTTAGCGCACTGCCTGCTAATCAAGCGATGCCAAACGTCAACGCTGACTTCTCGCTACCCAGCGGATATCTGACTTCATCTGGCGGGGGAGACATTGTTATGGGCTCGGGAACCAGCACTGACTCGCTAGGGCCCACCGGAGTGCTCAGGACCTTCAGCGGAAGCTACATGGGGTTCATGTATGGAATCGGTGGCTCTGTAAACACTATGTACTCAGGTGGTGGAGACATCCGCATCCGGGCCGCATCGCATGTTTCTGGTCCAATTGGAATTGGCGTTCGCGGCGGCAAAAACCTCATAGCTGGTTCGGGAACCATTGAACTCACCGTAAATAACCCAGCTAACATCAACTCTCGCGGTATGGAGTTGGGTCACGCTGCATCTGGCAATGTTCGAATCATTTCAAGCGCTAATGAAAACCCAGCGATTGACATCGAGGTTTCTAACCCTGGCACCACGGGCGATGCCGGAATCCTCTCTGGTTATCACCAAAACGGCACCAATAACCGAGTCAGCATCCAGGCAACCGGTCTGGGTGGAATTGTGATGAGTGCATCAAACAATGTGAACTCAAGCCGATTTGGACTCGAGATCAACGGAACCGACCTACTCTCACCGACTGGACCAATCATTCTGGATGGTGGCGCTAAGGGTATTTCCTTCATGGGCTGGTACTCGAGCGTTGGATTTGTAAATCTTGGCTCCTGCACCACAACAGGAATGCCAACTGACTTTAACTGCACGACCTCGCTGGTCAGCAGCTCTAGTGCTGATGTTACGGTTCGCGGCAACAACATTCTTAATTACGGCGACAGCCGTTACCTGTCATTCAGGACTGAGGGAAACATCGTTGTTGAGCCTTCATCTGGAAACAACTTCACGAGCCTGCTCAACTTCTATGCCAACACCTCCACGCTTGTGCCGGAAACAGTCAGGCTGGGTAAGGACTCCACAACAGCTATAGCTGACACATATACTCGCCAGATCCTGACTGCCAAGAAGTCGGTCGAGATTTACGGTCGCGATATCTACACAAACGGCGATATCCGGGTTCTGAACACCTCAACTCAAGCTGGTGAGGGCGGTATTCGCCTAAAGGCCAGCAAGAACATTTGGACTTCCGCCAACCGTTTTGACGCAAACGGCAGTTCGATTGTGATGTGGGCCAACTCCTCAGATACCGAGGGTGTTGTCAGACTTTGGGACGGTACCCAGCTATGTTCCGCCGCAACCTTCAATGCGGTATCCGCTGGAACTGCAACTCTTAACACTTGCCGCACTTCAGGTGGTGCTGAGATCTTCTTGGGAGGTGGAGCAAGCACCGCTTCGCCAACCGTTGCAACTGGTCCAAACGCCACTGTGCCGGCTGGATTTGCAAAGGGATGGGGTTCCATCAACTACTCAGGCCACATGGGTAGCTCAACTGCGGGTAACGGATACCTTGCTGGCGTGCTACTTGGGTTCCTCACCAGCAACACTGCCGCAACCAACATCAATTCTGGTGGTGGTGACATTGTCATCCGAGGTAAGGCCTCTGAGAACACAGGCCTATGGGCAAACCAGGAGGCCATGGCTTACGGCATCATGGCCATGGGTTCGAACACAAATACTTCGGGCATCAACGCCTCAGGTGGAAAGGTCCTTCTCCACGGAGAGTGCCAAAACGCGCAGAACTATATCAACTGTGGTGGTGTGATGTTGAACGCGTTTGCCCAGGAGGCAACCAACCACTGGTCAGGTACATCAACCTTCGCCGATAAATACGTGGTTCAGTCAACAAACTCTGCCAGCGACTCAATTCAAGTTCTTGGTGTCACGCGAGGAACGAGCCAGCATGGTTTCTACGCGCCACACGGTCTAACCTTCCGTAACCAAAACGGCGGTGGCGTGGTCATTAAGTCCAACCGCATCAACAACAGCGCCTGGTCTTCAGCGTATGAGCCTAAATTCCGCTGGGATGTAACCGGAGACATTGCGCTAGAGGCAGTCGCAGCCTCGTTCACTGGCACCGAGACCTACGGTCGCTACCACCAGGCAAACCTTTACAGCAACCAGTATCTATCCACGCCTCGCTCGTTCAGATACGGTGCTGCCGGAAACAATTCAGCAATCTCACTCCAGCTTGGATCAATCTCGGTTAGTAAGACCATCGAGATTCACGCCAACAACTTCGGAATTGGGGCAAGCGCCGAAAACAACGCAATGGTCGTGAATGAGCCCGGAGGTTACATCCTCATCAAGGCTCAGGCCTACATCAACTCTGAGAACAACAAGAGCATCTTGGCTAACAGCTCACCCGTTGTTCTTTGGGCCAATGCCTCTGGCGCCAACACGGGCTTCATAAACTTCAGGGGAACGGTTTCCACCACCTTCAGCCCTACCGCCTCAAGTTCCGTCGGTGGACCAATCTTCTTCGGTGGTGGCGCTACCGGAAACCCGCTTTACTTTGGCGGTGCGACTCTTGAGTCTCCAGCAGGCGCAGCTTTCAGCTCGCCATCAAGTCCAACCCTGCCGGGTGTGCGAATTACATCATCGAACATCGTGTCAGGTGAAGGTGTGATCAAGATCAACGGCACCTTCACAGGCACTGGAACCGATACCTTTGCCCACGGTGTGGATTTGTTTGCTAGCACAATCAGCGCAACCACTGGCCTGATTGAAATCAACGGCATTACCGCCACTGGAGGTCGCGGTCTTTCGCTTCAGCCTGGAACGCGCATCCAGACCACAACGGGTGACATCATCCTTCGCGGCTACCAAAACTCTGTCGCTAGCAACAACACCTGGGGAGGAATCTCCAGCCGTGACGCGAGGATCGTGAGCTCGACTGGTCAGATTGAGCTATTGGGTTCCAAGAGCATCGATGTCACTGACGATTACCCGGGTCTGTTCCTTGAAAACACCACCGTTGCATCAAACGGTGACCTCAAGTTCAGCTCACTCGGTGCCGCGCTTCGTTTGAACTCCGGCACCTACATCGGCACTGCTCAGGGTGCGGTCACCTCATCCGCAAGCGTTTCGTTTATTGCCAAGCGTGTGAGCGCAAGCGGTGCGATCGTTGCTGCAACAGGAAACTTGGTTATCGAGCCGGTTGGGCAAAGCTTTGAGGCACCTGCAGGCGCGACCGTGTTTAGCTGGGGAACCCCGGTATCTGACTTTGCTAATGTCCGCATCGGTAAGGCTGGCTCGAACACGACTCAGTCTTTGAACCAAGCGACTATTTCTGCTGCAATTCGAGTGCCTGGCAACGTTGAAATCTACTCATCACAACTGAACGCAACTGCGCCGATTGCCTCGACAACTGCCAGTGGTTTGGTTGACCTAAAGCTCACTACGGGCTTCAACGGCACAAGCTCTGTGACAAGTAATAACGGCGCCGTAAAGATTCGTGCCAACGCGCTTACCCTCGGATCCTCTGCCACCATAAACGCGGGAACCGGTGCGGTGGAGATTGGATCTGCAACCTCTGGTACCGCGATTCGAATTCTTTCTGCAGCAGCCAAGGCATCTGCTGCAAGCACTACCTTGAACATCTCCACAACTGACCTATCCAAGGTAACGGCCGGCTACCTGAGAATCGGTGCTTCCAACGCCGGAAACATCACTATCGAGAATCCACTGGTTCGCGACCAGGCGGGATCAAACACCATTAAGTTCACAACTGCTGGTTCAGTCACGAACACCGCGGGCAACAACTTGAGTGTTTCAAACCTTGCAGTGGTTGCTGGTGGTTCGATTCGATTGACCTCTGATTACGCTGCCGCCACCCCATCGAAGCTTGCGCTGAACAGCACCAACCTGACTGCTGGTAACGTGCAGTTCTCTCAGTTGGCTGCTGACTACACCCCAGAAACCGTTGATGGCGTGAACCCGGTCTTCGGTGTTGCTACCTCGGCTCGTGCATCACAGGTCCCAGTGGTTGAAGACACCACCGTTTACCAAAACGCAGTGGTCAACCCGAACCCAAGATTGAACCTGATCGACGCCTACGCTCAGACTCTGAACGAGCGCAACACCCTAGCTGGCGACTACAGCTTCCAAGTCACTGCATCTGCAGCTGCGCAGCTAGCTGGTTCAACAACTTCAAATGCGGTCAATGGAACGGCAACTTTCAATAACTTGAAGTTTGTTGGCGCCCCTGGTGCTTACCCACTAACTTTCCAGGTCTTTAGTGGTGCTACCTTGGTCGACTCTGTCACCACCGGTAACTACCAATTGCTCTCGTCTTTGCCATCAAGACTTCAGATCCAGTGGTCGAACCGTGGTGGTACTGCTGGCGGTAGCGTGTTTGAGGCACCAAAGGTCACTCTGATTGACGATGGTGGTAACGCAATCGCTGTTGAACCATATGCATCAGCCACTATCTCGGCAACCATTACTGGACCCAATGGCCAGATTCTTGTCGGATCTCAGTCACAAGCAGTTGGTGGTTTGGCCACGTTCTCGAACCTTGCCATTGCCGGTCGCACGGGCACCAACTACACGATCGAGTTCTCAGTTGTAGTTCAGGGTCAGACTGAGTCCAAGACCATATCAGCTGCAATCAACAACTTCACGTTGCAACCTGGTGCCCCAGCGAGCATGCGTATTCTTTCTCAGCCGAGCGACATTGTTGCGGGCAGAACCTTCTCGCCAACTGTGAGCCTCGAGGTGTTGGATGCCTATGGCAACCGAGTAACTAACAACAACTCACTTGAGGTAAAGCCGGTATTCGCCGGAGCGAACAATTACACGAGCGAGTCTGCGTCCGTGACGGCGAGTGCTGGTGTAGTCGAGTTTGCAAACTTTGGCTTCACGCGAGCAGGTAGCTACGAGATTGGTTTTGAGCACGTAAGCAGTTCGCCACTTGCGACAGTCACCTCTTCACAGTTTGTGGTTTCACCAGCTGCCGCCCACGCGTTGACTTGGGATGTTCAGCCATCTGACGTAGTTGCTCGTGCCACTATGACCGCTCCAAGACTCAAGATCTTTGACGCCTATGGCAACCATGTTGCAGGCGACAGCTCCACCACAGTGACACTCCAGCTTTTGAACTCTGCAAGCTCAGTCATTACCCCTGGTTCTGCAGCCGGCTTCACCAAGCGAGCATCCGGTGGTTATGTGACCTTCGACGCTCTCGCGATTGGTGCTCTGGCTGACACTTATTCGCTTCAGGTTGGCTCGGCTTCAAACAACGGCAGCTCGCTTGCCGGGAACCTTGGTGGCGAATCTGACGAGTTTGAAATCACTCCTGGTGCTGTCTACTCGCTGGAGATTGTGACTGCGGCGGCAGGTGCGAAGGCTGGTCAGGCATTTGGCACCCAGCCAGTAGTTCGTGCCAAGGACCGCGATGGCAGCGTCGTTCCAACCTCTGCCAACGTCCAGATGAGCGTGAACCAAATCTCTACGTTTGGTAATTCACAAAGCGCTGCGGTCTTGGGTGTTGCAACCTTCGCAGGAGCCGGTATTCAGGGTGCTGCGGGTAACTACATCTTGACTTATTCGCTGACCGATAACGGCACCACTGTTACCGCCACTCAGCAGATTGTTCTTGCTGCCGGCAATGCTGCAAAGCTGCAGATCAAGGAGCAGCCAGTCAACAAGAAGACTGGTTCAAACTTCCCAGCCAACGCACCACAGATCAGATTGCTCGATGCTTTTGACAACGAGGTCACCGTATCGGGCGGCATCACAGCAACTGCAACTTTGGTTAGCTCAACAGGTTCTGCACTTGCCACCACGATCAACAAGACTGGCAAAACTTTTGACACTTCCGGTGTCGCGAGCTTCCAGGACTTTGACTTCGTTGCAACGCCCGGCACTTACCGAATTGTCTTCACTGCCAGCACCCTCGAACCGGTGACTTCATCCCAGTTCATTGTCACCGTGGCGGATGCTTCGGTGCTGGCTTGGCAGACCCCGCCACCAAGCACTTTGGTCACCGGCACGAACATGCCAACTAGCGTCCTAGAAATCAAGGATGCCTTCGGCAACCGAGTGACCACCGACAACTCGACTGTTGTCACCATCACCACAGCTAATGGCACCACGACTTCAGGTGTTTCTGCGGTTGCCTCGAATGGTCTAGTCACCTTCGATCGCTTCAACCTGATTGCCATCCCTGGCAGCTACTCGTTGAACTTCAATGCAACAAACGGCTCAGAGCCAACTATCAACAATGTTTCAATTTCCCACTCGGTCACCGTCACCAATGACGTTGCTTCAAGCATTCAGATTGACCTCAGCGGTCTAGCCACTCCAAAGGCTGGACTGCCGTTCGAATTTGGTCAGAGTGGATACCTGCGAGCCAAGATCGTCGATCGATTTGGCAACCTCGTCACCACTGGTTTCGACGCATCTCTTCGTGTCACGGTCTCCGCAACCGCTGTTGGACTCTCCGGCACCTTGGGTGCCGATGCCGTCAATGGTGTTGCAATCTTCACCGGCAACAACCTGGTCCTCAGTGGTGTTGCGAACTCCAGCTACAATCTGCTCTTTAACGCGCAGTCAACTCGAGGCTCGTTGATCTCAGGTCGTCAGAGTGTTGCCCTTGAGGCCGGTGCCGCGTCCAAGGTGCAGATCACGCAGCAGCCAAGTAGTTATGTCCAAACTGGCGTTTCGATGAGCCCAGGTATTATCAAGATTTTGGATGCTTGGGACAACCAAGTGGTGACTTCATCGAACATCGTGCTTCAGCTTTGGAGAAACGGTGCATCGCTGAGCCAGTCTGTGACCGCGGTCAATGGCGGCACTCATGCCTTCTTTAGTATCAGCAACGTCGTCGCCCCAAATACCGGATACAGGTTGCGCTACTTCGTTCAGGGTAACGAGGCAGAAGCGATTCTCTCTGGTCAGTTCCGTATTCACTCTGGCGACCCACACAGTCTCAACGTCGTTCAACAACCGGTAGGCGACGGCAGGTCCGAGGCTGGATTTGTTGTGGTCGGCGGAACCAGAACCTCAACCGAAAGCTTCACTGGATCGCAAATTAACAGTGACATTCAGTTTTCCATCTCTCGAAGCGGAGTGACTAAGGCGCTGTCGTTCATTCAAATGCAGCATCTAAATGGTGGATCTAACCCCGGTTATGCCACGACAACAAGCCCATCGGTTTACGTCACTGAGGTTTCAGGGAAGATCGAGGGGACTTTCCTAGCCATCATCAACCACACGATTTGGGACCTCAACATGGTTCCCCCTAGTCCTGCATCTCAGTTCTCGGTTTACACGCGAAATGCCCGCTCGGATCTTCATGCTGTGGTTTTCACGTTAGATGACGGCTCAACCGAATCGATGAGCCTTTCCTCCGGAGTTGCAGTCTTGAATTCTTACTCTGCACCCCAAGGTAAGAAGATAACTCGAGCGCACATTCCTAGCCGGGGCGGAGCTGACTGGCAACTTGACAACGTAAGTTTCACTATGACTCAAGAGTCTGTTGCGGCCACAGGAAGAGTGTTCTCCTCGGGTGCAAATATGTCTCAAGTGTCAGTCGAGGTACTAGACAGGTTCGGCAACCGAGTAGACACAGGAGTTGTGGTCCCAATCCAGGTTAACCTCAGCCGAAGCAGTGTCGTGGTGGCAAATAGCCTTACCAACAACACTGTGAATGCAGTAGATGGACTTGCAACTTTTGACAACATGCAAATTTCCGCCTCGCCTGGCGTTTACAAACTTAGATTTGCCGCAACCGGATCTACATACTCCTCAGTGTTAGCCGCCGAGTCCGAGGATATTCGAATTGCAAACGGCGCTCCGGCGACCATACACCTTTTGACATCCTCAAGCATCGCAATCCCAGCCGGAACAACCATGTCAAACCAGCTGGTCGTAGAACTGCGCGATGCCTATGGCAACAGGGTAGTTTCTGGCACAGGTGCTGCCTCTAACGTCACACTTAGAATCCTGCCTTCCGCAGTCTTTACGCAGAGCGCTGGAATTTACGTAGCTGGAACTCGTACAACACAGATTTCAACTACCTCAGCTCAAGGTGTTGCGACGTTCTCAGGGATTGTTCTCGGAGGTCGAGTCGGAACATATACGCTCGAGTATTCGTTCACTGGTGCGTCCGCCACCACCAGCCAGACACTTACTTTGCAAGCAGGTGTGGCCAAAGCTCTTCGAATCACACAACAACCGCAAGGCCCATTCGTGATTGGTGAGCAGATTGGTCGCATCACCAACGGATCGGGCTCGACGGTTTGCCCTCTACCCCCGGCCGGCGGGGAGAGCTACAAGATTGCGGGTGGAGATTGCATAGTTGCATTCAAAACCACAGGTTCCCAGGCCTTCACCATCCCTCAAGGCGTTTCATCGATTGCAATCGCCGCTGTCGGTGGCGGTGGTGGTGGTGGTGGCGACGGCCGCCCAGGTGGATCTGGTGGTGAGGTGCGATACAGGGGAGCAATCGCAGTCTCATCTGAGCGAACCTTGAATGTGACCGTTGGATCAGGAGGTTCAGCCGGAAACTGGGCGACCGGTCCCGTCGACGGTGGCAATGGTTCTAATTCTGAGGCGTCCCTTGGATCCTCTTTGGTCTTGAGGGCTGGGGGTGGAAGAGCCGCCGTCACGTCCGACTGGGTTAATCAACTGGGAACAACGCCTAGTTTGGGATCCCTTGGCACCGTAATTGGTGGCGGTGCTGGTGGTAATGGTGCAACTGGGGCTCCGGCACACGGTTCAGCTGGAGGAAGCGGTGTCAACCTGGACTCATACATCGGAGTCAACGTTGCCGTCGGTGGCGGTGGTGGTGGTGGATCAACCACGCCTGCCGGTGCAACCTCTGGAGCAGCCGGTGGTTCCGGTGGTGGAGGTAGGGGCTCAAGCTTCGCATCATCGCCAATATGCTCTGATGCTGGTCAATCCGGTGCACCAAACACCGGTGGTGGTGGTGGTGGTGGAAGTGCGAATGACTGTCTCCCCAACAACGGAACAAACGGCGTCAACCAACGAACAAATGGTGGCACTGGAGGATCTGGTGTTGTCTACGTTCGCTTTACACCGCCGGCCAAGATAGTTCCGCAGGTAGCAGTTGCTGACGAGTACGGCAACGTGCTCACAAACGCTGCACAGATAACTGTCACGGCTGCGATCACAGCATCGCCTATGGCGGGAGAATCGCCTAGGGTTGCATCAGGTTTCGTGAGCGGCTCAGTCCCGTCGGTGACCACATCAAATGGAGAGTCAGTTTTCAGTTCGCTCTATTTCACTGGTGATGACCTAATCAGCCACCGCCTCACCTTTACGGCACAAGGACTTTCGTCAGCCACCTCAAATGCCTTCAACTTGGTTCACGGTGAGGCAGTGCAATTCGAGATCGTTTCTGGCTACTCCAATGATGTTGTTGCAGGATCCACTTGGAGCAATCCAATTACGATCCGCCTGAAGGATTTGGCTGGCAACTTAACCACTAGAGATAGCGCGACAACCGTCAGTGTAGTGGTGGCCTCTGGGGTCGGCGGTTCGCTTACAAACTCCGAGATCGTAGTAACCGGAGGCGTCGCAACGTTCTCGAACCTGGCGCTTTTTGGAACAACGACACCAGCAGGTGAAACCCCGATTGGTTACACCCTCAAGTTCCGAACGGACACTTTTGAATCAGCCGCAACGGTGGCAATCACCCTAAGGCACGCTGCACCGGCCAAGCTGACCCTGGAAACTGGACCGACCACCGTGGTGGCTGGCTCTCCCTCCAGTCAGGCATTCGTCGTGGCCGTTCGCGATGCTTACGACAACATCGTTACTGATTGGCAAAGAGCCGGTGCTTGGTGGAATGGTACCGGTCAGGTCTCATTTGCGGTCTCATCAAGTGCTGCCCTCACTCCGTCCGTAGTTCAAACCCAAACCCAGACCAGCAACGTCTCGGATTCAGGCTCTGATGACGGCAAGGCCACAATTCAACCCTTAGCCATCGGCGCAAAGTCGACCAATTCTCACCCTGTTATTTTCAAACTGGTAGGAACCGACATCAGCCTCACCAGTTCACTAGTCGTCACTGGTGGATCCGCGCGCCAGGTGAGCATCTCGGGCGCGGTTCAAGTGCCAAGCATGGTAGTCGCAGGCGATGTGTTTACTCCAGCACCGACGGTTCGAGTTCTGGATGCCTGGGGTAACTCAGCAACCGGATCAGCGTCGGTGAGCGCCGTTATCTTTGACTCCAACTCGAATGCGACATCAAGCTTTGAGGTCGCAGCGTCTGCGGGTACAGCCAGGTTCACCAACTTGGTGACAACTCTCTCGGCAACCACTAACGCCGTTTATTCCGTAGGTTTCTTTGTCACCGGATTCCAAGCCAACTCCTCGACCCCTCAGTTCTTTGGAGTTACCCCTGCCGCCCCTGCCTCGCTGAGATTCTTGTCTGGAGGCAACATCGCCACGGGTGAGAGTGGACTTGTCCTAAAGGGCACAGACAATGGCGCAATCCGCATGGAGATTCTTGATGCCTATGGCAACCGCGCATCCGATAGCACCACGGTTGTAACAGCTGCAGTTTCCTCGGGAAGTGCCACGGCTCT
>DLOY01000030.1:6573-7052 GCA_002478545.1 Micrococcales bacterium UBA7472 | reverse complement strand
GGAATGAAGTTTGGTCCAATACCTGCCAGTGGGTGACCGGCAGCCTCGCCACCTGTTAGCAGCGGGGATGCTGCTGGCTGCACGGCGAAAATCTTGATGTCTTTGTTCAGTTCACGAAGTCGCTGACCTGTGCCGGTGATGGTTCCACCGGTTCCAGAACCTGCGATGAAGGCATCGATGTTGCCATCGAGATCACGCCAAATCTCCTCTGCGGTGGTCTCGCGGTGAATCTTGGGGCCGGCTGGATTCTCGAATTGACGAACCAGAATCGAGCCAGGGATCTCTTTGCCAAGCTCCTCCGCCTTTGCAACCGAGCCCTTCATGCCCTCAGCCGCTGGGGTAAGCACTAGCTCAGCGCCATAGGCGCGAATCAAGATCTTGCGCTCTAGGCTCATGGATTCTGGCATCACGATGATGGTGCGGTAGCCGCGAGCAGCTCCAACCATTGCCAGGGCGATACCGGTGTTACCACTGGTGGC
>DLOY01000030.1:5611-6439 GCA_002478545.1 Micrococcales bacterium UBA7472 | reverse complement strand
AGGCGATCCTTGACTGAGGAGGATGGGTTATAGAACTCGAGCTTGGCGTAAACGTTCGCTGCACCACCGTCGGTGACTCGATTCAGCTTCACCAGTGGGGTATTTCCAAAGGCCTCAGTGATGTCGTTATAAACCCGCATCGACTCTCCAGTTTCAAACTTAGGGACCATGGAAGTGTAACCATAAAGCCCCCCTTTACTTCCCCCGTTACAAATCATTACGGTTCAGGGAATATTGAGGATTCCAACTTAGTCTTGCTCATTATGCGCATACTTCCAATCTTGATTGCCCCTGTCCTTGCGGTGACGCTCACCGGTTGCAGTGTGGAGGAGGTGGCAAAGACCGCTGCTGATGCAGCTGCCTGCACCGCACTCTCTTCGACCCTTGAGGGCCTCTCTGACGCCTATAACGCTGGATTGGTGGATTCAGGCGTAATCGCATCAATTGATGCTCTGGTTGGGGATCAGGCCCGAGAGTTGCTATCTAGTTCACTCGCTCAAGACATCGTGGCCCTGGGAGATGTCCTAGCCGAGACTCAAACAGCGGGCGAAGCGCAGCAGCGAATTGATGAGCTGACCAGCTCGATTACCGAAAAGTGTTCAGGTGTTGGGGTAACCATCGGAGAGTAACTTCGGGTTAGTTCTTCACTCTGAGCTCTTGGTCAATTGTGTGACCCTTACTGATTTGCAGCGCCACTGGAATTGCAAGTAGGGCAAAGCCAAACATGAGCCATAGGGCTGCCTCCCAACCTCCCGTGAGCTCTCGCATGACTCCGACGGCGATGACCGAAACAGATGCCGTGCCATAGCTGAGGCCCTGACCAAAGGC
>DLOY01000030.1:3771-5489 GCA_002478545.1 Micrococcales bacterium UBA7472 | reverse complement strand
TCAGCGAACAGCATTCCGAGGACGCCGCCGGCTCCCATTACTCCCGAGAACACCACAATCCAGACCTGGGCTTGAGGGAATCGATTGGCGAGGATTGGAACGAAGATCGAAACTGGTAGTCCCATCAGCGCAAATAGCGATAGCAACAGTCCACCCTCAACCACCGATACCGAGTTGTGTTCAACCAGTAGCAGCGGTAGCCAGGCAAAGCTCACGTAACCAAAGACGGAAGTCATAGCCTGCATACCGGCGATGGCCCACGCGGTTGGCGCTCGCCAAATCGCTTTGGAGCCACTTGCCACCTCAGGCTTTGGTTCCGGGGTTGAGTTGCCCAGGAGAGTAATCAGCGGGATGGCTGCCAAGAACGAAAACAGTGCCCACTGTCCAAGTGAGAATCTCCAGCCCAAGGCATCGGCAACCGGCACTGCCACCAGCGATCCCAGGGTTGCTGAGACTGCGGTCAGGGTTATGTAAAAGCTGGTTACTACACCAACGCGGTTCGGGAAGTACTTACGAACCAAAACCGGAAGCAACACATTGCCAATACCCATGCCCAAGAGAGCGAGCAGGCTGCCTGCAAATAGTGAAGTGGAGTCCCAGGCAAAGGCCCTGAGGGCGTGTCCAAGGATGATCATCACAATCGTGAGCATCAGGGTCTTTTCAACACCGATGCGTCTTGCCGGCCGATAAGAAAGTTGGGTAGCGAGTGCGAACGACAGTGGAGCTGCAATACCCAGCAGCCCAATGGTCACAATCGGAAGCGGAATCTCTTTTTGAATGAAACTTACTACCGGCGAAACCGACGAAACTGCGGTTCTAAGGTTGAAGGCAATCAGCGCGATTGCCGCTATTGCCAGGAACTTTTTCAACTAGATAACCCCAAGCTCTCGCTGGATGCTCTCATGTAACAGACCATTGGTGGCCAAGACGCTAGAGCTGGTATCGGTGAGGTCACCGCTGAGTGCGGTGAGCCTGCCACCAGCCTCTTCGACAATCGGCACCAACGCTGCAATGTCATAAAGCTGAAGGCCATGCTCTGAGACCATCTCCAAGAGCCCCTCGGCCAAATACATGTAGCTGAGGAAGTCGCCATAAGCGCGATCGCGCCAAACCTTGCGACTGAGTTCAATCAGTGGGTTGAGAAGCCCTGCGTTATCCCACTGTCTAATTGAGTTGAAGCTAATTGATGAGTTCTCAAGTTCGGCAATTCTGGAAACCTGGATTTGCCGAATCGAACCATCAACATCCTTGGTGAACGCACCTTCACCCTTTGAGGCCCACCAGCGTCGTCCCAGAGCCGGTGCCGAAACCACGCTGGTAACAATTTCACCTCTAACTCGAAGCGCAATTAGTGAGGCCCAAATTGGGACACCCCGCAGGTAATTCGCGGTGCCATCGATAGGGTCAATGATCCAAACTCGATCGCTGTCGCCGCTGTTGGCAAACTCCTCGCCTATGACTCGTTCATCTGGGCGATGCTGAGCAATTAGGTCTCGCAGTTTTGCCTCAACTGCGCGATCCGCATCGGTCACCGGAGTTCGATCCGGCTTGGTTTCAATGTTCAGATCGAGTGCTCTAAAGCGAGAAAGCGAAATCTCGTCTGCGGCATCTGCGAGCAAGAGAGCGAAATCAAGGTTGTTCATCAGGACCAATCTACCGAGCCAACTTCTTGCACCAACCTGCGGAAGGAATCTAGTCGCAGAGCTGCAATCTCCCCA
>DLOY01000030.1:0-3674 GCA_002478545.1 Micrococcales bacterium UBA7472 | reverse complement strand
ATCCGCAAATCCCTTCAGTAGTCCGGCTGCATTAATGCCAGCAAGCCCAAAGGTTCTAACACCCGGAGTGTCTACTATCCAGCCACCGTGGGCGGAGATGGCCATGGCCGACGATGAAGTGTGCTTACCCTTACCTGTCACTTCATTGACCTCGCCGGTGGCTCGGAGGTAATCGGGAGCAAGGGCGTTTATGAGTGTGGTCTTTCCAACTCCTGAGTGACCCGCAAAGACCGTCGTGTGATCTTTGATGTGTGGGATCAACGCCTCCAAGTTAGGAGCATCTGAACGGGTTTTGATAATCGTGAGATCAAAGCCCTGGAAGTTTCTTAAGAACTCCTCTGGATCCTGCAAATCACACTTTGTCATCACCAAAAATGGTTTGATGCCGGCGTTGTATGCAGCTACCAGATAGCGGTCCACAAGTCTTGCCTTCGGCTCCGGGTTCGCACTTGCCAACACAATCATCAGTTGGTCTGCGTTGGCCACAATTGTCTGCTCGCCCGCCTCTGACTCCTCGTTCAGCCTTGAAAGGGCAGTTCTGCGAGGTTCTACCTTGACGATTCTGGCGAGACTGCCCTTGGCACCGCTCAGGTCGCCGTCTAGCCGTACCTGATCGCAGGTCACGCAGCCTTTGTTGCGAAGCTCTTTTGCCAAAGTAGCCAGCACTTCTCTGCCGGCTACCAAGACTCGATATCGCGCTAGATGAACCTCTAAAACCATCCCTAGCGGCGCTTCATCAAAGTTTGGACGACGTTTAGTTCTTGGTCTTGAGCCTCGAGGGTTGGGCCTGACTCGGACATCGTCCTCGTCCAGGTAGTCATCCTCGGAGTAGCTCCTGGTCACAGGGACTCCAGCATGTCGGCCCAGAGCTTGGGAAACTGAGGCATGGTCTTTGACGTGGTGGCGATGTTTTCAACCTCGATCGGATACCGAAGTCCGATGATTGCCCCAGCGGTGGCCATGCGGTGATCCTCATAGCTGAACCACTTTCCGCCCTTCACCTGAGCGGGCGTTATCTCGAGCCCATCTGCAAGTTCACGGCAGTGGCCGCCGATTCGATTTATCTCATCGGTTAGCGCCTTTAGTCGATCAGTTTCGTGACCACGAAGGTGAGCAATGCCGGTAATTCTTGAGGGAGAGTCAGCTAGAACAGCCAGGGCTGCGATCACTGGAGCGAGCTCGCCACCAATTGAAAGGTCGATGTCGATACCGTGAATTTCTCCACCCTGCAAGCTGAGCCCAGCTTCGCCTTTGGAGACCCTGGCTCCCATCAGCGGCAATATGCGTTCAAACTCAGCGCCAACCTGAGTCGTCTTATCGGGCCAGTGCGGGATTGTGATCTCAGAACGACAAACCATGGCAGCGGCCAGGAATGGCCCAGCGTTTGAAAGATCAGGTTCAATAACGACTATCCCGCCAGCGATCTTTCCGGGTTCAACCCTCCAGCTGCGCTCATCGATGGCATAGGCATTCACGCCACGCTGGCGCAACGTCTCCAGGGTCATCTCGATATGTGGCAGCGATGGCAGCTCCTCGCCGGTGTGGATCAGGGTTAGCCCAGATTCAAACTTTGCTGCCACCAAGAGCAGCCCTGAAACAAACTGCGAGGAGGCAGATGCGTCAATCCTTAGCTCGCCACCTTTGATGTGTCCATCGGTTTCAACGCTGAAGGGCAGTGCGTTTCTGCCAGGTTCGATCTTGGCCCCGAGGGCACTCAGGGACTCAATGGTGGTGTGCATTGGGCGTCTTCTCGCACCCTCGTCACCATCGAAGTGGGTTATGCCCTTGGCTAGAAGCGAAAGCGGTGGGACAAACCGCATCACTGTGCCGGCAAGACCGCAGTCAATAGTCGCACCGCCAGTGAGCTCGCCAGGTGTGACAACAAGGTCAGCACCTTGCCACTCGAACTTGGTGCCAAGACTTTCTAAGGCCGCGATCATCAATTGAGAATCACGCGATACGAGTGGCGCAATCAACCTGGTCGGCGAAGATGCGATTGCCGAAAGCAACAGTTCTCGATTGGTAAGGGATTTCGATCCCGGGAGATTCACCGTGGCATGAAAGAGTTTGCCTTTGGGGGCGGGCCAAAACGGGTGAGAGCTCATTGGGTCTAAGGATACAAGCCCCAGAATGCGGTTTATAAAGCCAACTTGGGGTTTTTGAAGAAACTGTGGTCAAACCTCAATACACTCAGTATCAATGAGTGAAAAGAAATCAGAGAAGCTAAGAAGCTTCGAACAACAAGCTTTACCGCTCATGCCTCAGCTTTACGGAGCGGCATTGCGCTGGACCCGTAACCCATCTGACGCTGAAGATCTAGTTCAAGAAACTTTCGCCAAGGCATTCACTGCCTGGAGCAAATTCGAACAGGGCACCAACCTAAAAGCATGGCTTTTCAGGATCATGACCAATACCCACATCAACCTCTACAACAAAAAAAGCAAGGATCAGGCCAAGACCGCTTTGGATGATTTGGAGGATTGGCAGGTTGGTGGTGGAGAGTCCATCACCTCTATCTCCACTCGCTCGGCGGAGCTTGAGGCTCTGGACAACCTGCCATCAAAGGTGATTCGCGATGCGCTGGATCAGATTCCCGACGAGTTTCGCATGGTCGTTTACTACGCAGTCGTTGAGGGTCTTCCCTATGCCGAAATCGCCGATGTGATGGGAACTCCGGTGGGAACCGTCATGTCGCGCTTGCATCGCGGGAAGAAACTGCTAAAAAATCTGTTATCTGACTATGCAGCCCAAGAAGGGTATCGCGTAGATAGAGAAGAGGAGTGATGATGAAACAGCTCGACTGCGATGAAGTAAAGCGCAGCGTTCATGAGTATCTACACTCCGCAATGCACGAGCAGGAGTTGGATGCGGTCACCGCTCACCTTGCAAACTGCGACTCCTGCGAGCAGCACTACGACATTGAGATTGTTTTCAACCAGGTCATCCAGCGCTCTTGCGATGAGGCGCCCACTTCGGAGCTTGCGGAGCGAGTGATGCAAAGACTTCGTGAGATTCAAGATCACGACTAGTTAGATTCGGTTAGCCCTAACCACTCAAACCAACCCTTGTTTAGCACCAGCCAGGCAATTAGGCCGTAGCCAACTTGTCCAGGCAATCTTCTTGGGTGAGTTGATACTTCAGCCACCCAACCCTCGTGCTCGCGCAGCGGTCTAAAGCAGTCGACATAGGCGATTTGCCTTCTCTTCACCACATCTTCAAAACCGGCATTTAGGTGGTCAATCTCAGCATCAACATCTTGCAAAGTTGAAGGAGTTGGCCCAATCACAAATATCTTGACGCCCTCGCGAGCGGCATCATCCAAAAGCGATGCCAGGTTTAGTCGCGAGCGAGAGATGGTCAGGCCCTCAAGAATGTCTTGAGCGGATAACGCCAAAACCAGATAGTTCTCGGTTTCTGGACTGAACCTCGGTAGTGCCTCGGTGCGCCAGCGTTCGAGCAGCTGCGTGCTATTTTCACTCACCATGGCAAGCGGGAAAATGGCAACGTCATCTCCCTGCGGCAGTCGAGCCTGAACACGACCTAGCCAACCAAGTCCCTTAGGGTCACCGGCGCCCGAGAGTAGCTCGTCACCGAGAATTACGACCCTAATCCTTCGCAAACTAAGCCTCGAATGCTCTTTGGACTAGGTCGGCTTGTTCGGTCGCGTGGCGCTT
>DLOY01000050.1:4006-4305 GCA_002478545.1 Micrococcales bacterium UBA7472 | reverse complement strand
TCCACTCTTCTAGGAGCATCTCCAGAGAGCAGCATGCTTTCAAAACCAAGCGCAGTGAGATCGGCAATAACCTCCTTGGCACCTGGCCTTAGTTCATCGCTGAGTTCGATAAGCCCGTGGGCCCATCCCTCCCAGGAGACCACGACCAAAGTGTTTGGGCCAGCTAGGGCCAGTGCCTCATCAAGTTCGGTTTGGTTTTCATACTGCTGCGGTTTGCCGACATGGACTTCAATCCCATCCACCTCTCCAACCAACCCAACGCCAGCAACCTCTTTGACACCAGTCGCGGCCTTAGCGCT
>DLOY01000050.1:3623-3913 GCA_002478545.1 Micrococcales bacterium UBA7472 | reverse complement strand
ATAAGCCAGCATGGTTGCGGCACCGACACCACCAAGACCCCTCGAGTTCACAACCCTGAGCTCACCATCAGTGAGGGTTCCGGTCTTATCGAAGACGACGGTCTTGGTTTTAGCCAGATCCCGCAGGGTGTCTGGATTGCGAATCACTACCGACCGCTTAGCTCCAACTGAGGTTGCAACCACGAGGCTCATCGGAACCGCAATACCTAAAGCACAGGGGCAGGCGATTACCAAAACTGCCACAGCAGCCTCGAAGCCCTTGGTCCAATCCCCAAGAAGCCCCCAGACAA
>DLOY01000050.1:1724-3502 GCA_002478545.1 Micrococcales bacterium UBA7472 | reverse complement strand
TGGCTGGTTGCCTCACGAACTAAATCGGCAATCTGACTAAGTCTTGAGGTTGAACTGGTGGATTGGGCCAAAACTCGAATCTCACCAGAGAGTGAGGTGGTGCCGGCAGTGACTAGAGCACCTGCTACCAACTCGACCGGTAGCGATTCTCCGGTCAGGGTTGAGGTATCAAGGGTGGCGTTTGGGCTTTGCAAGATCCCATCAACTGGAACTCGCTCACCGGCCGCCACCAAAACCAAGTCGCCCTTTTTGATTGCAGAGGTGTCGATCTCGACTCGCACGCCATCGCGCTCAACGATTGCTTTTTGGGGGATGGCGCTGAGTAGTGCTCGCACCGAGTCGGTAGCACTTCGTCTGGCTCGGACTTCGATGTAGCGACCGATCAGCACCACGGTGGGGACCACGGCTGCGACCTCAAAATAGGTGTGGTGCATGCCCGAGAAAATCAGATAGACCGAGTATGCATAGGCGACTGTTGACCCAAGCGAAACCAGGGTGTCCATCGTGCTACTGAGATGACGTAAGTTTTTGATTGCAGCGATGTGAAATGGTGCCGCAACATAAAAGAACACTGGCGTTGAAAGAGCAAAGACCAACCAGTGCACGTCCGGGAAACTCAACTGCGGGATCATGGCATAAGCCATAGCCAGTGCTGATAGCACCGATCCGATCCAAAGCTTGGGCTTCAGAGCTTGGAGTTCAGGCTTGCCCTCACCAACTTTGTAACCGGCGTCTTCGACTGCCCTTTTGACCAAGTCGAGATCGACTGCAGACTCAAATTGAAGATGCGCCTTCTCGGTCGCAAAGTCAACGTAGGCGCTGACTCCGGGGACCTTGTTCAGGCTCTTTTCAACCCTTCTCGCGCATGCCGTACAGGTCATGCCCTCGATCTCGAGCTCGGTCAGGTTATTAGGCATTTAGGGTTGCGAAGCCAGTTGCCTTGTAGCCAGCTTCGGCTACTGCATCGGAAAGCTGTTCGTTGCTAACGCCATCAACCTCGACCTCGGCCTTACCAGCAGCGTGGTCAACACTTACGGCTCCTACACCGGCAAGGGAGGTTAGCTCCTTGGTGATGCTCATTGCGCAGTGGCCACAGGTCATGCCCTCGATCTGAATTTCTACTTTTGCCATTTCTAGCCCTTTCTTTTAGTTGAAGAGATTTGCAATTTGGCCCCATCGATCACGATTGATCGAGTACCAAACCCAAGTGCCACGGCGCTCGCGGGATATCAGTCCGACGTCCGTGAGTTTCTTTAGGTGGTGACTGACTGTTGGCTGAGTCAAAGCCAATGGCCCAGTTAGATCGCAGACGCAGGACTCTTGCTTCTCGGCTTTGGCGATCATGGCAAGGAGCTGCAATCTAGTCGGGTCAGCGACAGCCTTTAGAAGCTCAGCAATACTTTCAGCACTGGTTCGAGCCAACGGTTCTGCGCCTGGTGCGGGAGCGCACTCCAGAAGCTGAAGTGGAATCTTGGTCACCAATTGTTCACCTAACCCTTATAGACAGTCATCTATGTAGACATAGATACTTGTCTATGTTCAACACTAACCCAGGATTGAAATTCCATGTTCGCTGTTCGCCCACTCTTTGCTGAGTATTTGGGCACTGCACTTATCGTCACTACGGTTTTGGGCGCCGGTCACATGGTTGTGAATCTTGATGCTCCCGCCGCACTTGGTCTATTGATGATTGCGGTCTGTGTGGGCTCCGTGTTGTTTGGGCTTATTTCTGCCCTTGCTCCGCTCTCCGGAGCTCACTTCAATCCGCTGGTCTCGCT
>DLOY01000050.1:0-1582 GCA_002478545.1 Micrococcales bacterium UBA7472 | reverse complement strand
CTAAGCGGTGCTGCCCTGGCGAACCTGATGTTCGATAGGCCAGCTTTTGTCATTAGCTCGGTTGACCGGCTCGGCACTGGGGTTTTCCTCGGCGAAGTGATCGCCACCTTCGGGTTGGTGCTATTGATCCTTTTGCTGGTTGACCAAAAGCCAAACCTAATTCCAGCGGCGGTCGCACTGTGGATTGTCGCTGGCCACATCTTCACATCCTCAACCTCCTTTGCAAATCCAGCTGTGAGTGTGGGTCGCATGCTCTCCGACGCCCCCAGCTCAATCTCCCCAGCCTCAATGCCCAGTTACCTACTAGCCCAGTTAGTGGGTTTGGGATTGGCACTAGTTGTTTCAACCATCACCAAGAAGAAAGAAGAAAATGTCTAACCCAATCGCATCCGTAATGTTTGTCTGTGTTCACAACGCGGGAAGAAGCCAGATGGCGCAGGGTTTCTTGCAGCAACTGGCAGGCGATCGCATCGAGGTGCGCTCCTCCGGCACCATGCCTGGCAACCAGGTGAACCCCTCAGCCGTTGAGGCAATGGCCGAACTTGGTATCGACATCTCGGCAGCCAAGCCAAAGGTATTGACCGATGAGGATGTGCTGGCATCGGATTACGTGATCACCATGGGCTGTGGCGATGCCTGCCCGTTCTACCCAGGCAAGACCTATCTCGACTGGAAGCTGCAGGATCCAGCCGGTAAGGGTGTTGCGGATGTTCGTCCAATTCGCGATGAAATCAAGGTTTTGGTGGAGAACCTAATCGCTGAAATTGATGCAAAAAATAACTCATTGACAAACTAGTTAGGTTTACCTAACCTATTCAGAGCACGGGGGCAACCCTGTGCTCTTTTTAGTTAGGAAGCAATTGAAAAAATCACTTGGAGCCGCCATCGCTCTGATGGCAGCCGTATCTTTGGCAGGTTGTGCGCCTGCCGCCGAACCTACTGAGTCTGCCTCAGAGACCACTCAAGCTGAGCCACTGGTGGTCTATGCCGGTCGCAGCGAAGAGCTGGTCCAGCCGCTGCTAGATCAGTTCACCGCGGACACCGGTATTGAGGTTGAGGTTCGCTATGCCGGAAGTGCCGAGCTAGCCGCTCAGATTTTGGAAGAGGGAGCTAATTCCCCCGCCGATGTCTTCTTTGCTCAAGATGCCGGAGCGCTGGGTGCTGTCTCAAAGGCGGGATTACTGAAGACTCTTGACCAAAGCATCCGCGATCTGGTTCCCGCTCAGTTTGGGGCAAGCGATGGTAGTTGGGTTGGAGTATCGGGTCGCGTTCGAGTTCTCAGTTACAACCCAGCCAAGGTGACCGAACTGCCAACCTCTGTTTTTGATTTGGCTAAGCCTGAATATCAGGGCCGAGTTGGAATCGCCCCAACCAATGCTTCCTTCCAGGCCTTTGTGACCGCTATGCGTGTGATCGAGGGTGATGCGAAGACTCTGTCATGGCTTGAGGCCATGAAGACCAATGGCGTTGTCTACGAGAAAAACAGCGCGATTTTGGATGCAGTCGAGGCTGGTGAGGTCGACATGGGTCTGATCAACCACTACTACTGGTATGCCAAGGCCAAGGAGGTTGGTGCCGAGAA
>DLOY01000057.1 GCA_002478545.1 Micrococcales bacterium UBA7472 | reverse complement strand
TTGCCGACCATGATTTTTGACGAGGTCGATGCTGGAGTTGGCGGGCAGACTGCTCTTGAGCTGGGTCGCAGACTTGCAAGGGTGGCCACGAACACGCAAGTTTTGGTCATTACCCATCTGGCGCAGGTGGCGGCTTTCGCTTCAAATCAAATTCGAGTTTTGAAGAACACACAGGGTTCGATAACTCACTCTTCTGTTTTGCCGCTCAGTGGCGAGGAGCGTGTGCGAGAACTCGCTCGCATGCTCTCTGGCGCTCCGGATTCAGATGTGGCAATTGCCCACGCTAAAGAATTATTAGCTTCCAGCTAGAAACTTTGGTGTCGCAGGCAAACTGCTATTGAATCGCTGATAGATTGAGATTCCATGGCCGAGAGCTCTGGAATCCCAAGACACATTTTCGTTACTGGTGGCGTTGCGTCATCCCTAGGTAAGGGCCTGACCGCCGCTTCACTGGGAAATCTCCTCAGAGCGCGCGGACTAAAAGTCGTGATGCAAAAGCTCGACCCTTATCTAAACGTTGATCCTGGAACCATGAATCCGTTTCAGCATGGAGAAGTTTTTGTCACCGAAGACGGTGCCGAGACCGACCTAGACATAGGTCACTACGAGCGCTTTTTGGACATCAATCTCAATGCCGCCGCCAACGTCACAACCGGACAGGCTTATTCAACCGTGATTGCCAAGGAGAGAAGGGGCGAGTACTTAGGCGACACCGTTCAGGTCATCCCGCATATCACCGACGAGCTAAAGCGCCGTATGCGATTGCAGGCAACTATGGTCCCAGCTCCCGACGTGATTATCACCGAGATCGGCGGCACGGTTGGAGACATCGAGTCGCAGCCATTCATGGAGGCTGCTCGACAGGTGAGAAGAGACATCGGTAGGGACAATGTTTTCTTCGTGCACGTGACCCTCGTCCCTTACCTAAAACCATCCGGTGAACTCAAGACCAAGCCAACACAGCACTCCGTTGCGATGCTGCGCTCGCTGGGCATTCAGCCTGACGCGATTGTCTGCAGATCCGATCGGGAGCTACCAGAGGGAATCAAGAACAAGATTGCCTTGATGTGCGATGTTGACCGTGAGGCAGTCGTGACTGCCGCCGACGCTGCCTCCATATATGACATTCCGAAGGTTCTGCACTCCGAGGGGCTCGATAGCTACATCATTAGGTCCCTGAAGCTCGACGTCAGCGATGTCGACTGGAGTGGTTGGACCCCTGTCCTTGAAGCAGTGCATGATCCAAAGCACGAGATCACCGTTGGTCTTGTTGGTAAGTACATCGACCTGCCTGATGCGTATCTGTCTGTCACCGAAGCCCTCCGGGCGGGCGGGTTTGCAGAGTCGGCCAAGGTAAACATCCGTTGGATCAAGTCTGACGATTGCGAAACTGAAGAGGGTGCTGCGAAACATCTTTCGGACCTTGACGCCATCTGTGTTCCGGGAGGATTCGGAATCCGAGGCATTGAGGGCAAGCTCGGGGCTTTGAAATTTGCACGTGAACAGCAAATTCCAACCCTGGGACTCTGTCTTGGATTGCAGTGCATGGTTATTGAGCACGCCAGGAACAAGGCTGGCATCGTTGGTGCGACTTCGAGCGAGTTCGAACCAAATGCTCAGAACGCAGTAATCGCGACCATGGCCGAGCAGGTGGACGTTCTTGCTGGTGGAGATCTTGGCGGCACAATGCGTCTTGGAAGCTACGAGGCGAAACTCACTCAGGGGAGCATTGTTGCGGAGGTCTACGGATCAACTGTCTCTCACGAGAGGCACCGCCACCGCTACGAGGTCAACAACCGCTTCCGCGATCAGATTGCTGCAAGCGGTCTGGTCTTCTCGGGAACCAGTCCAGATGGTCAGCTAGTTGAGTATGTAGAACTTCCTCGGGAGGTCCATCCTTACTACGTGGGCACCCAGGCTCACCCTGAGTTCAAGTCTCGACCAACCAAGGCTCACCCGCTGTTCCACGGGCTTATCAAGGCAGCTTTGGAGCGTCAGCGTCAGCAGCGGCTATTCAACGAGAACTAAATGTCCAGGCCGCTCGAGAGCTATCTGCGGCATCTGACGATAGAGCGCGGGCTGAGCGCAAACACCCTCTCGGCTTACGGTAAAGACCTGTCCGGTTATCTAGATTTTCTTGAAAAACATGGTGTTGATGCCTTAGGAGCTACCTCCGAGCACATAGAGCGCTACCAGGTGGCCCTTATCGACAGTGGCTTGATCGCCTCTTCGAGGGCGAGGGCCCTCGCCGCAATTCGAGGATTTCATCGATTTCTGGCACTCGAGGGTCTGCGAAGCGACGATCCCACAAAGAAGGTCAAGCCGCCCAAACTTCCGATGCGACTGCCGAAGGCTCTGCACCTGTCTCAAGTTGAAAAGCTGTTGGAGGCCAGCGGGCCTGAGCCAGGAACGGACAGCCCGGACCTGATCAGAATTAGAAACCGCGCCATCGTTGAGCTGCTTTACTCCAGCGGAGCTCGTGTCAGTGAAATCGCAGCTCTGGATTTGGATGAGGTTGACCACTCAGGTTTTATTCGAGTCCGCGGTAAGGGGTCAAAGGAGCGACTCGTCCCAGTTGGCAGTTTCGCCAGGCGCGCGCTCGACGAGTACCTAGTTCGAGTGCGACCTGGTTTGGTCAAAGCCGCAACTGCGGCACTATTTCTGAACCAGCGCGGCGGACGTCTATCAAGGCAGTCCATTTGGGAGATCATTCGAGCCTGTGGCGAGGAAGTGGGAATCGAGCTTTCACCCCACACGCTGCGCCATTGTTTTGCAACTCACCTAATCGAGGGCGGCGCTGACGTAAGGGTTGTCCAGGAGCTTCTCGGGCACTCCTCGGTGGCCACCACTCAGATTTACACGAAGATCACAATCGATACCTTGCGAGAGGTTTATCAGTCGGCTCACCCGCGCGCTCGGCGGTAGGCTATTTGCACAAGTAGTTGGAGGCACAAGTGAATCTCTCTGGTAAGGAGTTTCCAATCCCAGCGAAGCTGAAGTCCCACGGACCAGCTCGCATTATTGCAATGTGCAACCAAAAAGGTGGCGTTGGAAAAACCACAACGACCATCAACCTGGCCGCATCTTTGGCTGAGTATGGCAGGAAAGTCTTAGTTGTCGATTTCGATCCGCAGGGTGCGCTCTCGGTCAATTTGGCTGCGGACTACCAAGATGCTCCGACTATTTATGACCTGATGATGAATGTCTCGATGGATCCCCACATGGCGATTCAACAGACCGAAGTTGAGAACCTCGATATCATTCCCGCCAACATAGATCTGTCGGCCGCTGAGATGAACCTTGTAACAGAGATGGGCCGTGAGCGTGTTCTCGAAGGCATTCTCCACAAGGTAAAGGACGAATACGACGTCATTTTCGTTGACTGCCAGCCGTCTTTGGGCCTACTGACTGTGAATGCACTAACTGCTGCCCACGGCGTCTTGATTCCTATGGCAACGGAGTTCTTCGCTCTTCGTGGCGTTGCGCTTTTGATCCAAACCATTGACAAAGTCAAGGCCAGAACGAATCCGACCCTGCAGCTAGATGGTCTAATTCCTACCATGCATGATTCTCGAACCCTGCACTCTCGAGAAGTTTTGGAGCGATTGCAAGAGGCCTTCCCGGGAATGGTCTTTGAGACGGCAATCGGTAGAACCGTGAAGTTCCCAGATGCCACCGTGGCGAGAAAGCCAATAACCCAGTTTGCCCCGAGTTCAGAGGCCGCAGAGGCCTACCGCAGGGTTGCCAGAGAGCTAGTCAAACGTGGCAGTGCAGCTTGAGTCTGAGATAGATTTTCGCCTCACCCTAGACAACTTCGATGGCCCTTTTGACCTGCTTCTGCGGCTCATTGGTAAACATGAGCTGGACATAACCCAGGTCTCACTCTCACGGGTCACTGACGAATTCCTGACCTATGTAAAACAGCTCGATGAGCACGCAGAAATCGAGAGCGCCAGCGAGTTCTTGGTGGTGGCTGCCACCTTGCTGGACCTAAAGATTGCTAGCTTGCTTCCTGCTGGAGAAGTCGTTGACGCCGAAGATGTCGCACTGTTGGAGGCTAGGGATCTGCTATTTGCAAGACTGCTGCAATACCGAGCCTTCAAGGAGATTGCGGCTTGGTTCAGTTCAAGTCTTGATCGCGAGTCCGGACGATTGGCAAGGTCGGTTCGACTGGAGGAGCGTTTCCGCGAGCTTCGACCAGAGCTGCGTTGGGAGCTTTCCCTGCAGGAATTCTCCCAGCTAGCCCAGTTGGCGTTCGCCCCGAAAGAGATACCCGGTGTCGGACTCACTCATCTGCATGCGCCTAGGGTCAGCATTCGAGAACAAGCAGGATTGATGGTTGAGCGACTTAGGCAACGCAGTTCAATGACCTTTCGCGAATTAATAGCCGACGCCAAAGATCGCTCTGAACTGGTAGCTAGGTTTCTGGGGCTTCTTGAGCTTTATCGACTTGGAGCAGTCGGCTTCAAGCAGTCGGATCCTTTCGCCGACTTTTCGGTGGTGTGGGAGGATAGGGCTTTTGATGAGGCCAAACTAAACCAGTTGGGAGCGGAATATGACGACTGATCTCCAGCTTCGCGCTGCCCTGGAAGCAATCCTGACGGTGGCGGAAACCCCGCTGAACTTGGTTACTCTCGCTGGCGCCCTCGAAGTCCCGCTAAACGATGTCAAGCGTGAGCTTGACGCTTTGCGCGAAGATTACGACTTGGCGAACGAAGGAATTGGTCGCGGTTTTGAACTTCGGGAAGTTGGTGGCGGATACCGCCTATACGTCAGGCCCAGCCACGATTGGGCAGTGAAACAATTGGTTGCCAATGAGAATCCTGCCAAGCTTTCTCAGGCTGCTCTCGAGACGCTGGCTGTAATCGCCTACCGACAGCCAATTTCCAGAGGCCAAGTTTCATCAATTCGCGGGGTGAATGTTGACTCCGTGGTTCGCACTTTGCTATCGAGGGGTCTTATCACGGAGCTGTTCGTGGATGCTGAGACCGGTGCTGCGATGTTTGGAACCACCGAGCTACTTCTTGAGGTGCTGGGAATCAACAGTCTTGATGAGCTCCCTCAAATAAGCCCCTACTTACCCGGACAGGATGACATTGACTGATCAAGAAGGCATCAGGCTGCAAAAGGTACTGGCCAGCGCTGGAGTTGCCTCCAGAAGAGTTTGTGAAGAATTGATTGTGCAGGGCCGCGTTCGAGTAAACGGCAAGGTCGTTCGCGAACTGGGTTCAAGAA
Organism: Micrococcales bacterium UBA7472; assembly: GCA_002478545.1. Classification (GTDB taxonomy): domain Bacteria; phylum Actinomycetota; class Actinomycetes; order Actinomycetales; family Microbacteriaceae; genus Aquiluna. The sequence goes on along the minus strand of DLOY01000057.1, from coordinate 3,447 downwards.
TTCACCCTGAGACTGACCAGGTTCAGGTTGACGGTCGTCCAGTCCAGCTGGATCCCGATCGGGTTTACTTCGCATTTCATAAACCAAAGGGCGTGGTTTCAACCATGTCGGATGAAAATGGCAGGAGATGCCTGGCCGACTACTTTGTGGGCCTGGATCGAGTTTTCAATGTCGGGAGATTGGATTCTGAGACTACGGGAATCTTGTTGATGACCAACGATGGTGAGCTGGCCAATCAGCTTGCCCACCCAAGCTATGAGGTTGAAAAGCTCTACGTCGCTAAGGTACGAGGCAAGATCACAAGAGTTGAGATTCAGAGACTACTTGATGGTGTGAAGCTGGAGGATGGATTCCAGAAGGCTGATAAGGCAAGAGTGCTCGATCAGAATGAACAGAGCTCACTGGTGGAGGTAGTCCTTCACAGTGGAAAGAACCGCATTGTCAGGCGAATGTTTGAGGCTGTTGGGTTCCCTGTTCTGGAGCTAACCAGAAAGAGCTTCGGTCCGCTGAGGCTTGGAAACCTAAAGCCCGGCCAATTCCGTGAGTTGGGTAGACTCGAGGTGTCGTCTTTGATGGAGGCGGCGCAGGCGGGATCCCGCAAAGAAAGAAGGCGCTAATGGCCGTTAGGGCAATTCGCGGAGCAATCCAGCTTGATTCCGATGATCGCGAACACCTGTTGCGATCAACTGCCGAACTCGTCACCAAGGTATTGCACGAGAACAATCTGTCAACGGCTGAGCTGATTTCAATTTGGTTCACCGCAACCCCGGATGTCACATCGGAATTCCCTGCACTGGCCGCGCGTGAGCTTGGGTTGGGTGATGTCCCGCTGATGTGCAGTGTTGAGATGGATGTCCAAGGAGCGATGCCAAGGGTGATTCGCCTTATGATGCACGTCGAGACCAAGCTGTCCAGGTCTGAAATCAAGCACATTTACCTTCGCGGTGCAGCGAAACTCAGGACTGATTTGGCGCAGTAATGCCGAATATCAAGATTGTCGGAACCGGGTTACTAGGAACCAGTCTGGGCTTAGCGCTCTCACGACAGGGCATAACGCCACAGCTAGCAGATCAGTCCAAGTCAGCACTCAGGCTGGCCGTTGAGTATGGTGCTGGCGAGCTAACTGGACCTGAGCCAGATTTGGTTGTGGTCTGCGTCCCACCGGATGCCACTGCAGAGGTAGTGATTCGTCAACTCCAAGAACACACGAGCGCCGTTGTGACGGATGTTGCCAGCGTGAAGGTTGAGATTGCCCATCAGGTCAATGCATCTGGTCTAGGTGATCGTTACGTTGGCTCTCACCCGATGGCCGGACGCGAAAAAGGCGGGCCAGCTGCTGCTAGAGCGGACCTGTTTTTTGCTCGCCCCTGGGTAATCACTCCACATGCTGGAAACACTAACGACGCAATTGAGTTGATCAGAGATGTGGCGCTGAGAGTTGGAGCTTTGCCAGTTCAGCTAGCTGCCGCAGAGCATGACAAAGCCGTAGCTTTGGTGTCCCACTTGCCACAGCTCGTGGCTTCGGCGCTCGCGAGCCAATTGAGCTCGGGCACAGATGATGAACTCTCACTGAGCGGTCAAGGATTACGCGACACAGCTCGAATCGCCGCCAGTGATCCAGAGCTTTGGGTGCAGATTATTTCCCAAAATTCCAAAGCCTTGCTGCCGCTAATCAGCGGAATGCGAGCCGAACTTCAGGCTCTGGAGACTGCACTGACAGACATCGCTGCCCCAGGTTCGCTGGCTCAGGTGCACTCTTTGCTGACCCGAGGAAATACAGGCATAGCAAGGATTCCTGGTAAGCACGGTGGCAAGTTTGCCAACTACTCGCAGCTAACCGTAATGATTGACGATTCACCTGGATCGCTCGCAGCACTCTTCACCTTTGTCGGTGACATTGGGGTGAACATTGAAGACTTCAAGCTTGAACACTCTCCGGGTGCACCAATTGGTCTGGTTGAGCTTCAGGTTCTTCCCGAGGCCTCGCAGCGTCTGGCAGAGGAGCTTGAGAAAAACGGCTGGCGGTTGGTCTAATGAGTTCGTTCGTCGTGGCTATTGATGGACCTGCCGGCTCTGGAAAGTCAAGTGTTTCCAAGGCAGTCGCCAACCGATTGAAATTCGGGTACCTAGACACCGGAGCAGGATATCGAGCCTACGCAATCTGGGCGAGTGAGAACCCTGATAGCCATGACTTCCCCTATTGGATCAGCACTGACCCGAATTCGGTGAAGGTGCTAGTTGGCGAGGTAGATGTCAGCGAACGCATTCGCACCGAAGAGGTCGCTGCCTTGGTGAGCGAATACGCCCAGCGCCCCAAGGTCCGAGAGCTTCAGAGGCAAGATGCACGTCGGCGAATTTCAGAATGCGAGGCTGCGGGAATCGTAGTTGAGGGCAGGGATATAACTACAGTCGTGGCTCCGGAAGCTCAGGTGAGGATTCTGCTCACCGCATCTGAGGGTGTCAGGCTCAACAGACGCGGCCTGGAAGGCACAGAGTCGGCTGAGAATTTAGTGTCTCGAGACCAAAAAGACAGTAAAGTGGCAAGGTTCCTAGACGCCGCCGAGGGCGTAACGGTGATAGACACCTCCGACATGGATTTTGAACAGAGTGTTCAGGCCGTTTTGGCCGAAATTGCAAGGATTAGAAATTGAGTGAAGAGTTTGAGCCTGAGCTGGACATTGCCAAAGCCCAAGTGCTGAAGGCAGAGCTCGAGGACTATGACCTAGACGAAGAGGACTTAGCTCTTTTAGGCATTGAGCTCGACGAAGAAGAACTATCCGAGTATCGACCAGCTCCACCTGTGCTGGCCATTGTGGGAAGACCAAATGTTGGCAAGTCGGCGCTGGTAAATCGAATTCTTGGTCGTCGAGAGGCGGTCGTTGAAGATCGTCCGGGCATCACTCGCGACCGCGTTTCCTATAAGGCCGAGTGGAATGGTAGGCCGCTAACCTTGGTGGACACCGGAGGTTGGGAGCACGATGCGACCGGCATCGATGCCTCGGTAGCCGAGCAGGCCGAGATCGCAGTTGACCTATCGGATGCGGTCCTGTTCGTGGTCGATGCATTGGTTGGTGCAACCGCTTCGGACGAGCGCGTGGTAAAGATGCTGCGCGGAACGGGCAGACCGGTTTTCCTTGTTGCTAACAAGATCGATGACTCACACTTGGATTCTGAAGCCGCTGCCCTTTGGTCACTTGGATTAGGGGAGCCATATCCGGTGTCGGCTTTGCATGGCAGGGGAGTGGCAGACCTGCTAGATGCTGTGATGAAGGTGCTTCCTGAGAAAAGTGCCGTTGCCGCAGATGAGTACCGCGGTCCCCGAAAAGTTGCCCTAATCGGCCGACCCAACGTTGGAAAATCATCGCTTTTGAATAAGGCAACCGGCACAAATCGCGCAGTGGTAAACGATTTGGCCGGCACTACTCGCGACCCAATCGACGAGCAGGT
>DLOY01000095.1:4152-12332 GCA_002478545.1 Micrococcales bacterium UBA7472 | reverse complement strand
CTAGATCTAAATCTCCCAACGGTTGCGTTCATGGCAGGCGGGCTAGATCGCGCTTATCCAATGGAGAACTGGGAGTTGTTTCATCAGATGGTTCGCTCTTCAGGGGCGTTGGTTTCAGAGTTGGCCCCTGGGTCCTCGCCGTCACGATTCAGGTTCTTGCAACGCAATCGACTGATCGCGGCACTCTCCGAATATCTAGTGGTGGTGGAGGCGGGGTTTCGCTCTGGATCGAAAAACACAGCCAACCACGCGCGAATGGTAGGTCGTGAGGTCTATGCGGTTGCCGGCAGCTGGGGCGATGCCGGACCGCAGGGGTGTAACGCAATGATCAAGGAGGGGCTTGCTATGCCGTGGGCATTTGGTGATCGAGTTGAACCAACCATGGATCAAAAGCGGGTGCTGGATGCCATGCGAGAGGGCTGTCAAGAGCCCGCAGCAATCGCGAGAGAGGCAGGTCTTGGAATTTCACAAGTAGTTAGGGAACTTAGGATTCTGCGCCTGGCAGGTGAGATTTCTTGATACCACGAGGCTGCCCCTGAGTAGAGATTCACCAAGCGCGATTTAGTCTTAGTTTCGTGGAGCGGATTTCAATAGAGCTGGAGGCATTCCTGCGTCTGCTCGGAGCCAGAGGGCTAGCCGCCAATACGATCAAGAGCTACGGTTCCGATCTTCGCGAGCTTGTTGAATACGCGCAATCCAAAAAGCTTGAGTTTGATCTTGAAGCAGTTCGCGACTGGCTGTTTGCCATCTCAAAAGCTGGGGGAGCGAAGTCCACGCTCGCGCGAAAAAGCGCTGCGGTCAGAGCGTTTTCATCGCATCTTTTTGAAGCCGGTGTAATCCCGGTTGATTTTGGGTTGCGATTGAAATCCCCGAAACTCGAACAAACCCTTCCCAAGGTCGCCACCGAAAAATCACTGGACGAGATCTTGGAGCGTATGCGGGCAAGATCCCAAGAGGATCCAATTGCTCAAATGGAGCTCGTAGCCTTTGAGCTGCTGTATGGCACCGGCATGCGCGTGAGTGAGCTGTGTGGGATTGACTTGTCCGATGTGGACTTTGCTAGAAACCTCGTGCTGGTCACAGGCAAGGGTTCGAAGCAGCGGATGTTGCCCTATGGGCAGTACGCAGCGGAAGCTATCGAGCGTTACGTCAGATTTGGAAGGCCAAAGCTTCAGATTCCAACCTCGCCTGAATCGCTGCTTCTCAGTTCCCGTGGCAAGCGGGTTGGTGTTCGCCAGGTGTACTCGTTGGTGGCTAATGAGCTGGAACGCACATCCACTGGTAGAGCTGGACCTCACACCCTACGTCACTCCGCAGCGACTCATTTACTTGATCACGGCGCGGATCTCCGAGCTGTTCAAGAGCTACTTGGTCACGCCTCGCTGGGAACAACTCAGATTTACACTCACGTTTCAATTGAGCGGTTGAAATCAAGTTTTGAGCAAGCCCACCCCAGGGCTTAGGCCCTAAGGACGCTCGGAAGCAGCGGTTCAATCAGATGCAGCGGAGAGAGGTAGCCGTTCTCATCCCGCGCTGAAAAATGCACGCAGTCCTGGCAGTGGTATTCATACTCGCCCTCTGGCGGGCAGTGATAGGCGAACGGCTCGCCGGCTTCAATTTGCTCACCCAGTTCGAACTCGGTACAGGCAGGTTCGAAGCTTGCAAGGTGAGCGGCAGTTCTTAGTGTTACAACGTTTCGATTCACCACTTTGCCTGAAAAAGCGAGTGTTCCCTGAGCTGGTGCAGAGATAACTTCATAGGGAGCGAGGTGAAAATCCACCCCGCGATGACCAGCTCCATATTTGCTCACCTGACCTAGGAATTGCTCTTGGATCGATTGGTCGAAGAGGGGAATTGGCTTGGCCCAGTACTCGGTATCCTGCCGCGGGGTCACCGCTTGGAGAGTGAGAATCAAGATTGCTATCAGTTTCAACATAAGACGAGTCTGAAGTCGATGAAATAGGGGCATATTCCAGTCAAGAAAACGGTGGATAAGTTGCCATCTCGCTGTTATGCTGGTGCCACGGCTTGAGCAATGCTCAGGCCGAATTCGCGTGTTCTTACACACCCAAACAGCTCGGTCCGACAAGTGCGGTTCTGTTTGGAGAGGGCACCAGGGTTTTGATCAACCGATCAAGGCATGGAACTGAGGGGCATTTTTATGCCCAAAGGAGGGGCCGCATGGCCACTGTAACCGTTCGCCAGCTGCTTGACGCTGGCGTCCACTTCGGGCACCAGACCCGTCGTTGGAACCCAAAGATGAAGCGATTCATTCTGACTGATCGCTCGGGTATCTACATCATCGACCTACAGCAGTCTGTAGAGCACATCGACAAGGCTTACAACTACGTGCGCGACCTAGTCGCAAACGGTGGAAGCATCATGTTCGTTGGCACCAAGAAGCAGGCTCAGGAAGTTGTTGCCACTGAGGCAAAGCGCGTGGGTCAGCCATTCATCAACGAGCGTTGGCTGGGTGGTCTACTGACCAACTTCAATACCGTAAACAAGAGAATTCAGCGCCTCAAGGAGCTGGAGACCATGGACTTTGATGACACTTCAAAGTCAGGTCTCACCAAGAAGGAGCTACTAATCCTTCGCCGCGAGAAGGAGAAGCTAGAGAAGGTTCTCGGCGGTATCCGCAACATCGCTCGCACCCCAAGTGCGCTGTGGGTTGTAGACACCAACAAGGAGCACCTGGCTATCACCGAGGCGAAGAAGCTAGGTATCCCAGTAATCGGCATCTTGGACACCAACTGTGACCCAGATGACGTAAACATCGGTATTCCAGGAAACGATGACGCCATCCGCGCCATCGAGATCCTGACCAAGGTCATCGCCGACGCAGCAGCTGACGGCATGATTGCTCGCCACCAGAAGGGTGGCGAAGAGGCTGAGCCACTAGCTGAGTGGGAGCGCGAGCTTCTCGAGGGTGGCGCAGCTTCCGAGACCCCAGCCGCAGAGACCGTAGCCGAGGAGACCTCGGCTCAGAAGGATGCATAAGCATGGCTAACTACACCGCCGCAGATGTAAAGGCGCTTCGCGAGAAGTCAGGCGCCGGAATGATGGACTGCAAGGGCGCTCTTGACGAGGCCAATGGAGACATCGAGAAGGCATTTGAGCTACTACGCCTCAAGGGTCTGAAGGGTGTTTCAAAGCGTGAAGGCCGCACCACCTCCAACGGTTTGGTCGTCGCACGTGTCTCAGGTGGCAAGGGCACCTTGATCGAGCTCGCCTGTGAGACTGACTTCGTTGCCAAGGCAGACAACTTTGTGGCTTTGGCTGAAGCTGTTGCTGACGCCGCTGTTGCAGCCGGTGCAGAAACCGTTGAGGCAGCACTGGCTGCTCCGCACGGATCTGCCACTGTTGCAGATGCGATCACCGACCAGGCTGCCATCATGGGCGAGAAGGTTGAGCTTCGTCGCATCGCTGTGGTTTCCGCAGCTGGCGTGGACGCATACATGCACCGCACCAGCCGCGACCTACCACCACAGGTTGGTGTCCTAGTTGCTTACGAGGGCTCAGACGCTGACACCGCACACGACGTTGCAGTTCACATCGCAGCTTTCAACCCAACCTACCTATCCCGTGAGGATGTCCCGGCTGAGATCGTTGCCAAGGAGCGCGAGATTGCAGAGGAGACCGCACGCAACGAGGGCAAGCCAGAGGCAGCTTTGGCCAAGATCGTTGAGGGTCGCGTCACCGGCTTCTTCAAGGAGACCTGTCTACTAGACCAGGACTTCGCCAAGGACAACAAGTTCTCTGTTGGCAAGGTTTTGGAGAACGCCGGCCTAAAGGTCACCAGCTTTGTTCGCTTCCGCGTTGGAGCGTAATTAGCAAAAAACTAGGACGGGCTCGGTCGAAAGACCGGGCCCGTTGTCTTTTCTCGCCCTAGGATTATCTGGGCGCATCTCAGCCCAGAATCACCGGAGGAATTCTTATGTCTAAGAAGCGCAGAGTCCTACTAAAACTCTCCGGTGAAGCCTTTGGTGGCGGGTCTTTAGGTGTAAATCCAGATGTCGTGTCCAAGATCGCTAAGGACATTGCGGTCGCAGCTAAGGATGTTGAAATCGCCATCGTTGTGGGTGGTGGCAACTTCTTCCGCGGAGCAGAGTTGTCCAACCGAGGAATTGACCGCTCACGCGCCGACTACATGGGTATGTTGGGAACTGTCATGAACGCACTGGCCCTGCAGGACTTCATTGAGCAGGCTGGCGGTGATGTCCGCGTTCAGAGCGCAATCACCATGGCTCAGGTCGCCGAGCCGTATCTGCCGCTGCGCGCCATTCGACACTTGGAAAAAGGTCGCGTTGTGATCTTCGGTGCCGGTGCTGGATTGCCTTACTTCTCCACCGACACAGTTGCTGCTCAGCGTGCACTTGAGGTGCACGCCGATGAGGTTTTAGTTGCAAAGAACGGTGTTGACGGGGTGTACTCCGCAGACCCGAGAAAGAACCCAGATGCTAAGAAGCTGACTGAGGTCAGCTACCAGGAGGCGTTGGTGCAGGGCCTGAAGGTGGTTGACGCTACCGCGTTCTCACTTTGCATGGACAACAAAATGCCGATGCGGGTATTTGGTATGGAAGATGTTTCCGCAGCTTTGCTGGGTGAACCAGTGGGCACTGCGGTCCGGGCTTAGAAAGATAGGGATAGAAATGATTCAAGAGATTCTTAACGACTGCAAAGACAAGATGGATAAGGCTGTTGAGGCCACCCGTGAGGACTTTGCATCCGTTCGCACCGGACGTGCCAACCCAGCAATGTTTCAAAAGATCATGGTCGACTACTATGGCACTCCGACTCCACTTGGCCAGCTCGGTGGTATTCAGAACCCCGAGGCTAGGTCAATCTTGATCAGCCCCTATGACAAGAGCGCACTCAAGGCGATTGAGGCCGCGCTGCAGGCTATGCCAAATCTCGGTGCTCAGCCAAACAATGATGGCAATGTGATTCGTTTGAATCTTCCAGAGCTCACTGAGGAGCGCCGTAGGGAGTATGTAAAGCTCACCCGCGACAAGGCCGAGCACGGTCGAGTCTCGGTCCGCAACATCCGTCGTAAGGCAAAGGAAGACCTAGAGGCCTTGAAGAAGGACGGCGGAGCAGGTGAGGATGAGGTCGAGCGTGCCGAGAAGGAGCTCGAGTCAATCACCAAGTTGCACATCGACAAGATTGATGAATCGCTAAAGAACAAAGAAGCAGAACTGCTCGAGGTTTAGTTGGAAGAGACCAAGTCCAAGTCCCTAGTAACTCGGTTACTAGTCGGATTTGGGCTGGGTGGAATTTTCCTTCTCTCGCTCCTAGAGCCCATTCTTTTTGTGCTGCTGACCGCGTTGGCTGCCGCCGGAGGCGTTTGGGAGCTAGCCACAGCGATGCGCAAGAGCGCGTGGCATGTTCCAAGAATTCCCGCGACTATCGCGGCTTTCCTAACGCCAGTCATGGCTTTCTACCTTGGACCCCAGGGTCAGTGGATGACCATCTGGGTTGCCATCGGAGTCATGGTCTCCTGGCGACTGCTGTTTTTATTGCTTGCCAAAAAGTGGCAATCGACCAAGGCAACGCTTAGGGATTTTGGTGCCAGCGCCTTCATCATGATCTACATCCCCCTGCTGATTAGCTTTGGCGCCCTTCTTATCCAAAAAGAGAACGGCACCATCTGGGTATTTGGTTTCGTGCTTACAACAGTTGCCATCGACTCGTTTGGTTACCTAATCGGCAGGGTTTGGGGAAGAACAAAACTTTCACCAGAAATTAGCCCAAAGAAAACCTGGGAAGGGCTTCTAGCTTCCGCGGTTGGTGCAATATTTGGTGGCATAACAACTGTATGGCTACTTGGCGAGAGCATCTGGTTCGGTCTAGTCTTTGGCCTAGCAATACTGATCAGCTCGGTCATGGGGGATCTGTCTGAGTCACTGATAAAACGCGATTTAGAAGTGAAGGACATGGGGGATGTGCTTCCCGGGCATGGAGGTGTGATGGACCGCTTAGATTCCCTTTTGCCATCAACCTTTATTGCCTACCTACTCTCTCACGTAGTGTTCTAGGCATGGACTTTCCGCGCAGCAAGCCAAAGGTTCTGGGTTATGACCCAGAACAGGTTGATGCGCTGCTGCAAAGACTGCAGCGTCAATACGAAAACCCAGAATTGAAACTTGCAACTTCGGCCATGGTGAATGTGGCTAAGTTTGACTTGGTTCCAGGTGGCTACCAGATCCCCGCGGTCGACTCAGCAGTGGCAAAGTTGGCGGAGATCTTTTTGGAGCGAGAAATTGCAGGGATGGTTCGTAAATCCCGTGCCAAGGCATCCCAAGAGTTATCAAATAACCTTCGCGAGATCAAAGCGGTCTTAGAGGCTGGAGCCAAAAAGTCATTTTCAACGCAAAAACAGGGCTTTAGTAAGCGCGATGTTTCAGCCCTTCTCAGACGCATTGAAATCAAGCGTGGAGTTTTGAATGCCCCGGACTCTCTAGAGCTGAGAACCATTGGATTTAGGCGCTCAAGAAGCGGGCTCGACCGACTGGAAGTCGACACCTTCCTCAACCTCGTAATCAGGACCCTGCACTGCCAAAAAGCCCTGGGCTAATTGCCTCATCGTCAATTAGCGCCTAGGGTTAAAAGCTGTCGTAAGGGAGTCTGTTGGGTAAACACAGTCTTAAGCGCGAATCGAAGCCCCGCCTATTACCGGCGTTGGGCTTTGTTTTTGTGGCTTCACTGGTGCTCGTAAGCGCAGTCGACCCCTATTCGGGGCAAATTGCCTCAGCTCAGACAGTGCAGGTTTTTGATGGTCCGGAAGAAGAGTTCCAGCAGTTAGAGATCGTCGAAATTGACAACGACGAGGACTTCACCCGCGGTGGTTTTGAGCTCTTGACCGGCGGTGACGCACTGTTTATCAATTCGGCCCCATACCCAGTCCCGAACACCGCAAAGGCGTTTGCTCTGGAGATGGTCAATGCCAAGGGTTGGGATTACAACCAGTACTCGTGTCTAGTGAAGCTTTGGGAGCGCGAGAGTAACTGGCGCTGGAATGCAGAGAACAAGTCATCCGGTGCTTATGGAATCCCGCAGTCGCTACCAGGCAGCAAGATGGCATCGGCTGGAGCGGACTGGCGCACTAACCCTGAGACTCAGATCAAGTGGGGTATCGGTTACATCAAGGGTCGCTACGGCAAACCATGTTCAGCCCTAGCGCACTCTGATAGACGCGGCTGGTACTAGCGTGGCGCGCGGCAAGCGTCGCCGTCAGGCACCAATCAAGATCGAAGAGTTAGACCTAAATCGAGTTCGACTTTCGCTACCCAAAACCGAAATAAAGCGCGGATATGAGTTTCAGGTTCAGCAAACTTGGGGTAATTCTCAAGAAGAGGGCAAAACCTGGATCTGCCCGGTTTGTTCGCTAACGATTTCCCAGGGTGTCATTCATACCGTGGCCTGGGATGTGCATCGAGGTGTTCAATCAAGACGCCATTTTCACAACCACTGCTGGAAACTCTTTGATGGAGTGCTGCACTAGTGGAAGAGATTAAGGCGGCCACAGAACTGCCCGCTATTCGTGAGGAAATAGAGCTTCACACCCAGGATGGTCAAACCCTGGTGGGTGAATTAGCGCTTCCGGTGGGTCATGAACCAATCGCCACGCTGATTACCCTGCATCCGCTGCCCACCCACGGTGGATTTATGGACTCTCACATCTATCGGAAAGCCGCTAATCGGCTACCTGAGCTTTTGGGAGTTGCGGTGCTCAGGTTCAACACTCGTGGCACCGAATCGCCAAGAGGAAAGTCAACTGGAAGCTTTGACGGTGGTGTCCTTGAGCGCTTTGATGTGATGGCCGCCGTTGAGTTTTGCAGGCAGCGTGGCTTGAGTAACCTCTGGCTCGTGGGTTGGTCCTTTGGCACCGAACTGGCAATCAAATACGGGCCCGATCATGAGATTGCCGGTGCCATTCTGCTGTCACCTCCACTGCATCGAGCGACCGATGAAGATCTAGCTCGATGGAATCAGCGCGATGTGCCGATGCATGTATTCGTTCCCGAGCTTGATGATTACCTACAGCCCGAGGAGGCCGCCAAGCGGTTTGGAATCGTCCGAAATGCCGTGGTCTACGCCTTTGATGGCGAGAAGCATCTTTGGGTTGGTGAGAAGGCGACCAGGCGCGTTTTGAATCAGATTGCGCAGATCATATTGCC
>DLOY01000095.1:2137-4029 GCA_002478545.1 Micrococcales bacterium UBA7472 | reverse complement strand
AATACCGATGCGGCCATCGGTATTGCGATAACTGCTCCCAAAATTCCTAGCAGGGTTCCGCCCATCAACGCGGCGATCACAACCAGCGCAGCTGGCACAGAAACGGCTCGCTTCATCACTCTTGGGCTTACCAGATAGGCCTCAATTTGAAGGTAGATCAGGTAAAACACACCAACTGTGATCGCCAGTGTTGGCGAGGAAACGAGTGAAATGAGTGTTGCCACCACCGCAGCGGAAACCGAACCGATCAGTGGCACTATGGCAAGAACAAAGGCAACCACTGCAAGGAGTGGGGCATAGGGTGCCGAAACAAAACTGAGAAATACCGAAAGCACGACAGCGTGAATTGCCGCAACCGTTACCTGGCCCATGACCCAACGACCCACCGAGTAGGTCACCTGATCAGTCAGAGCCATGAAGCGCTCGCGCTTAGACGCCGATACTAGCTTCGAGACGTACTCCTTCATGCCCTCAATTGATGCCATGAAATAGATCGAAAGGATTACAACAACCAAGAGGCCAACCGCACCGGTTGCCGCCCCCAGTCCGACTTGCAAAACCCCGCCAACCAAGGTCGGCCAGTTGCTGGAGTCAAGAAGATAGGTGAGGAAGTTGTCGGCAGCGGTGGAGATAGAACCATTGAGCTGCTTATCCCAGTACGAAATCCATTCAGAGGTGATTAGCTGATCAATGAAGTCAGGAATTCGTCGGATGAGTTTCAAACCCTCGTTCACAACGGCTGGAACAACAGCCCAGACAAGTAGTGCAACGGCACTCAAAAACACCGTGACCACAATGCCGACCGCAAATGGCCGAGGCAGGCTGCGGTTAGTCAGCGCCCGCACAGCTGGATCGAGACCGAGAGCTACAAAAATAGCGATGGCAACGTAGGTCAGAATCGTTGCGGTCTGGGAGACTGCGGCACCGAGCAATAGGGCCGTCAAGACTCCCAGGGTGCCAACCAGGCCGACCTGAAAAGCGTTGGTGATCCTAGATCGCTGTTCCATCGACCCTCCTTGAAAGCTCGCCGGTTACCAAGCTACGCAGGTTTTCAAGATAAATCTCGATTGCAGCTGCCTGATTCTTCAAATTTCTCACCTCAGCAGTGGCCTGACCAATCTCAAGCTGGGCTTTATCTCTTGCCTGCGAGGTAATCTCAGCAGCCTCTAACTCGGCAGCAGCCACCAATGCCTCGGCTTTATCTCGTGCCTGAGCAATGATTTGTTTTTGAGTTGTCGCCGCCTCAAGTTCTAAGGTCTCGAGTTCTAGGCGTAAATCCGCCACTTTGCCAGCGAGTGATGCCATGTCTGCCTTGGCTAACTCGAGATACTGCTCGGCCTCTGCGATGGTGTTTTGGTTGTTTTTAAGGTGCTCGGCTTCGGCCTCAGCGCGCATCAGTGCCAGCGTCGCCTCGAGGCGCTTCTGAGCAGCCTTTGACGCCTTTTCTTCGCCAGAGAGCGAGCCCTCCAGAATTAGGGCCTCATGTGCCAACCTCGTAGCTTCCGAATCAGCTTCTTTCGCCGCAATTTCGCGCATGGATCGCGAACGCATGGCAGCAACCTCGGTGGCAACCATGCCTCTGATGCGAGCTGCTTCGCGCTCAGCCTCGGAGACTATTTCTGCAGCCCTATGCTTGGCCTTGGTGATTTCGCGCTCGGCATCTTGCTCGGCCGCAGCGATTTTTCTTTGTGCTCGTCTGGCTGCTTGGTCCACCACTGAGTCATAGTGCTGCCTAGCTGATTCCCTCAGGTTCTCGGCCTCAATGTTTGCCTCCAACCGAATTTGCTCGGACACCTGCTGCGCATCTAGCTCTAATTCAGAAGCAATTTGCTGAGCGGAGGAGAGAATGTTGGCTGCCTTTGCGCCAAGTGCCGCAAAGTTGGGTGATTTAG
>DLOY01000095.1:0-1987 GCA_002478545.1 Micrococcales bacterium UBA7472 | reverse complement strand
GGCGTTTAGTTCCCTGAGTTCGCGTTCAACGGCCGAGGGGTCATAACCCTTGCGGGTTATCTCAAAGCGGTTGAATTCGCCTGCCAACAAGACTCCTAAGCGGCCAAGGGTAAACTTCAGAGGCTAGGAAAGTCTAGTAGGAGCCTATTTATGCGGATGTGGATTGGAATCACGGCCTTCGTGCTGGGGCTTTCCCTTACCGCGGTTGGTGTGGTTGATCAAATTCGCAACTCTCCGCTGGAGCGAATTGAAATCACCAAAACCCTAGACAAGTCTGCTCCGTACCTCCTCATCCCAAACCGTACCTTGACCTCATACCCAGGCAATGTTGAGGTGAGTGCATCTGGCACGAAAGAGGTCTTCTTGGCAACTGTGCGAGAGTCTGACGCAATTGCCTGGCTTGCGCCCTCGCCACACCTCGAGCTCAGACTCGAGTTGAACCAGGAATCACAATCTGTGTCGCTGGCCGAAATTGAAAGGCCGGGGGAGGGAAACCTGATTGACCCTCGCGGCTATGACATCTGGCGAACCTCGGTCGCCAGTGAAGATTTTGATTCAATCAAAGTACCTGCCGGAAATGAGGCAGCCGTTCTGATAGCGAGCACTGGTGATGAACCTGCACCGGACAAAGTGGTGGTGACTTGGACCTTGCCAAAGGGAGCGATTCCGCTCAGCCCATTACCCCCTATCGGCCTTGCCATCATGCTCATTGGCTCTTTGATCGTGTTGTGGGATGCGTATTTGAAGAATCGTGGTGCTCGCCCAGGCCGCGGACTTCGTGGGCCAAAACGCCCAAAGCCAAGACGGTTCAAGACTCTAGTTCAACGTCGTCCGGTTCAGGGTAGAAGGGCACAGCGTCTTGGCATGGTCGCTGGCCTGGTAGGTGTAGCGCTGCTCGCCGGTTGCACGCCGCAATACGAATCGCCTTTGATGAGCCCATCGCCATCAGCTGCACCCGACACTTTGACTCCTGTCATGACTAAGGTTCAGCTGGTTCGTGTTCTCGACGAGATTGCCGCAGCCATCGCACTGGCTGACACCGAGCTCGACAGAGAGACCGTTGAGGTGCGAACGGCAGGTGCTGCGCTGGCGATGCGCAGGGCGGAATACAACCTGCTTCGAAGAACAGAAGCCGATGACAAGCCACAACCGATTCAATCTGGCCCAATCAAGCTGTTCTTGCCCAGCGCAACCGATGCTTGGCCACGCTCCGTTATGGTCGTAACCGGCGAAGAGCAGCTTCAGCTTTTGGTGCTTCGCCAGGAGAGCGCTCGGGAGAACTACGTTCTAGTTCACTACTCGAACCTATTGCCTGGCACCACATTCCCTGAGGTGGGAGCTGAGACCGTGGGTGCGAACATCGTCAAATCAGACAGCAAGTTCCTAGCCTTTGAGCCTCAGAAACTTCCCGAGGCAGTTGGTGATCTAATCAACAACGCCGGTGACTCGGCATGGGCAACCTTGGTGGACCCGGAAAACAAATATGTGATGGATCTGGCAGCGGTGCAGCAAAACCTGACCCAAACTTTGAGTAATGCCAATTTGAGCTTTGATCACCGACTCGGTGATAACAAGATCAACATGCTGGCTACCGCAGATGGCGGAGCTCTCGCTGCCATCTACATGATTGATACCTACACCATCATCCCGAAGGAGCCGGGCGATGCGGTTGCCATCACAGGCGATGAGGCATTGCTGCTGGGAACCGGTGGAAGCTCAACCGGTATCGAGACTAGGTATGGCTCGATGCTTCTATTCCACATCCCATCCACCGGATCTGACCAACCCGTGAGACTCTTGGGTGCAACCCAGCAGCTACTCACCACAGTGAACCTAGGAACCCGATGACGAACTTTGGCGCTATGGACCTATCAGCTTCCGGTGCAAACCCAGCCGGCGAGACAGTTAGCTCTTGGCTTGTAAAGGCCGATGAGCCAACGCTTCGTCGTTACCTCGCGCTCAGCGAGAAGCTCCCGGTAATCATGTT
>DLOY01000008.1 GCA_002478545.1 Micrococcales bacterium UBA7472 | reverse complement strand
CGTTGATTTTCAAAGGACTCTCGAATGCGATCGAGCATCTTATTGAAATCCTCGGCCAACATCCCAAGCTCGGAATCGCTGCCCCGCACCTCAATTCTTTGATTGAGCTCCCCCGAAGAGATTTTTCTAGTTGCCTCTCGAAGCCCCTGAATTGGTGCCAGCACTCGGCCGGCAACAAACCAGGCAATCGCTGCAACGCAAGCGAATGCAAGCAGAAGGTAGCCGGCTAGCTGAGTCAACAGCTGTCTCAGCCCCGCCGAGTACAAATCGCTTTGTATGACTGCAACCAAAGCGCCGTTGTCTTGAGCTCCGCTCACTGGCACCACGATGTATCGAGCACTACCGAACTCGGTTTGAATGGAACCAAGGCTCACGCGATCAGTTGCGTTTGCAATCTCAATTAGCTCCAAATTGCGATCGGCCTGAAAGCCCGATCGATCGCTGGCCTTGGCCAAGACCACATTGTTGGAAAGAACGAACATCGACTCAAATTCGTCGGGGATGGTTCTTGAGATGTATAGGCGAAGCAGTGCCTCGGCCGAATCAAAGGCCTTGCCGGTACTAGGGTCTACACCGCTTGATGCCAACAGGTTTAGCTCGTTTGCCTCGCGCTCGAGGTGCGAATCGATCTCTCGGCTATTCTCACTAAGCAGCAGGCTTCCCACGATGGCCAACGAACTTGCCATAAATACAAATAGCGGCACCAAGACCCAGGCAAGAATCCTCACACGCGCACTTCGGACTCTAGCCACCAGTCACCTCGTACCAGAAGTCCTCAGCCACATCATCCTCATGCTCTTCCACCAAAATCGGATCGCTGTCCAGGTTTAGGACGCCATCACCATCATCCCAGCGCAGCTGCGCCGACAGCTCCTGTGATGTGGTTAGCGGCGAAGTTAATACGACGGTGACGGGCTGGGACTGCGGGTCAATGGGAGCCGAGCCAAGAATTTCACCCGACTGATTCAGAATTACCAAGAAGGCTGCCCCGCGCTCCACGCGAGCAAATTCAACAGCCACGGAACGACCGTCACCGGATTGATCTTCAATCTCTATCTCCGCCCGGGAGTCGAGGATATATTCCGGGCGAGCTTGCGGCTCCGAGGTCAAAATCTCGGCTGATTTGGTCAACTGCACCTGTTCAAACTGCAGCGTGGTGGCACTCTCAACACTGGCGCAACCGGTCAGCATCAGTATCAAAGTAGCGGCCAGAACAGGTTTCATGTGCCTATTCCAACGCTCCATCATGAGAGACAGGTTAGCGACAGATTAGAGAACTCTCATTTTTGATTTTTGTTACCTTCCCTGCCGCAAACTGATGCCATGAACTCCAAATCAGGCGTGCTTATCCTGGGCGAACGAAAGGCCGTGGCACTGCAGCGGCAGCGCGATGCGGTGCAGTCGCTTGGATTATGGGTGCCACTAATTCCAGTGCTGCTGCTGATCGCCTTCGGCGACCTGCGCTTTGGCAATTTAGGCGAGAGCCTAAGCTCCACAAACCGCCTGCTCGCCGTCTTTGGAACCGCCCTTCTAATGGTTCACCTGGCATTGGTTGCACGAATCCCCTGGATCGAAAGAATCCTAGGACTCGACAAGATGACAGCCGCCCACAAAAAGTTGGGCAAGCCTTTGGTGGGGGTTTTGCTGGCACACATGATCACGTCACTCGCTGCATTTGCAGTGGTAAGCAGAATCTCGATTTGGCAGGCTGTGACAGATCTGAACCTTCACTATCTCAGCGTCGGGATCGCCACACTGGGATTATTGCTGATGCTGCTGGTCACCATCAGCTCCATTCGAGCGGCCCGTAAAGTGCTGAGTTACGAGGCCTGGTTCTTGATTCACCTAACCGCATACATAGCGGTTGCTATTGCAATCCCGCATCAATATGAACTGGGCACTGACCTGCTGGCCCAGCCACCGGTGGCAAGCTTTTTCACCCTGCTGTACGCATTTGTGTTTGGCAACATGCTCGTATTCAAGCTAGTTACTCCACTAGCCATGTCCTACCGCAGCAAGCTCAAAATAGCCAAAATCCAAAAGCTAGACGAGCGCACAATTTACGTAGAGATCAGCGGCAAGAATCTCGGCAGTTTTGACTTTCAGGCGGGCCAATTTTTCATGCTCCGCATTCTGACTGGAAAACAGTGGTGGCGACCACACCCATTCTCACTCTCGCACTTTGACAATCAATCACTCGGCTTCACAATCGGCATCCGCGGTGATGACACTTCTTGGCTCACTCAAAACCAAGTTGGCACCGGTGTGATTTTGGAGGGTCCGTTCGGCGTCTTCACTGAACTAAAGCGCTCCAAACCGGATGTGGTCCTGATGGGCTCGGGCATCGGTATCACGCCGATTCTCTCTTTGGCAAACACCGTGGCTGCGCAGCCCGGTGATGTCAGCATCCTCTATCGCGTCAGCGATCTAGCGAGTGCTCCACTATTGAGCGAACTAGAAGCGGTAGCGGCCGAGCGCGGTCATGCGCTTTACGTTGAAGCTGGGCCGCGCGGTCAAGGTGGCGTATTCTCCGCCAATAGCGACTCCCCCAATAGCAACGATGCCTCTCTGATGCTGAACAAGTTTCCGAAGCTGCACACATCAGACATCTACATTTGTGGCCCAAAGCCATGGACCGACAAAGTGCTAGACACACTCGATCAGCTCGGTGTTGCCAAAACACAAATCCACCTTGAGGAGTTTGCCTGGTGAGAACTACGACGAAGTTTCTGAATGCATCGCTCGCTCTGAGCTCGATTCTCTTTGCAGTGAATAATGCGCTCAGTGTTCAACCTGCTGTGACACCACTGCCAACGCTGAGTCAAGAGCCCGTGGCAGCGCCCAATCCCAACACCGGTGCGACTGCGGGAGCGACATCCAGTCCAGCAACAACTGGCGCTTCAAAGCCGCAAACTGGTGCAGCCAAACCCAGTCAATCGACGACACCGCAACCCACAGCGCCAGTGACCAAGACCATAGTTTCCGATCGAATCCCCTATAAATACGGTGAGATCCAGTTACAGCTGACCACAAGTGGTGGGCAGATAACCGACATCAGTGTGCTAGTTGGCGATATGAGTTACGGCAGGGATGTTGCTTACCAGACCCTGGTAGCTGCCACGATTTCAACCCAGGGCACGAACTACGGCAATGTCTCCGGCGCAACCTTCACAACCGAAGCCTTCAAGCAGGCCGTGCAGAATGCGCTAGCCAAGGGCTAGATAGTGGCTAATAGATCAACAAAGCCAGAAGTGGTGATCAGCGAACCATCGGCAGCAGTGACAACGGCCACCAGGTTTTCTTCCTGGCACTGAGCACGAAAATTCTCAAGAGCCTTAGACCCACCCGCGATCAAAGCGGTGGCCCAAACATCCGCGGCTAGATAGTCGGCCCCGATGACCGACACCTGCCTAAAACGCTCAACATCGGATGTGGCCCAAATGTGTTCACCACGCTCCGCTGAGCCACTAGTTGCAACCGAGCAATAACCGGTACCGGCCAGTTCAAGCACAAAGTTGGCTCCAGCATCAGCGGAACGAATCGATTTTGGAGCGGAGAGCCCGACGCGGGTTAGCATTCCACGCTTTAGCTCTGTCGAAAGGTAGACATCTCCCCCGGCATTGAGGGTGAAACTTCGGATCCCATTCGCCTCCAAAAAGCTTGCGGCTCTGGCTGCGGCCCAGACCTTTACAACGCCGGAGGGGTCATACCCGGTACCTGAGCGAGCATCAAAGAAACCCGATGTCTTGGATCGCCATGCCTCACATAACTTTCGAACTTCAATCTGTTCGACGCTTGCATCCTCCCAGGCGAGGTCGCCGCGATTTAGCTTCGATACCTCGGAGTCAGGCTTATAGAGGCTGAATGTTTGATCTGCCCAGTCCAAAATCTCCATGGCGGAGTCGACCATGCGCTCGGCCTCAACCTGGGACAGCGGATCCTGAATTTGAAAAAGGAAGAAGGTGCCCATGCATTCACGGGCGATGCGATGAGTGATTGGCTCAGTCGTCATCTTCGTCGTCATCGTCGTGGTCTTCACGCTCATCATCGTCGTGGTCTTCGCGCTCATCTTCGTCTTCGTCATCATCGTCATCTTCATAGACGCCTCCGGCAGGAGTAGCGGATGAGAGGTTGCCGTTAGCAGAGGTAGGGCCAGCTGCGCCGACGCCAGCGGTTGGCGTAGCGGAGGAGATGTTTCCACTTGAGGCAGGCGTCAGCGGGACAAGAGCCTGGTCAACTGCTACTGCAGTTGGATCAATTGGTTGAGAAGTTGCGGGCAGCGCATCTGGATTCGCTCCCAGCACCTGAACTTGACTGAGGAACCCTGGGTCCTCGTTGGTTTGGGAGTTCGCGGTATCGCCGGCGGCTACTGAGGTTCCACCGTTAGCGGGAGTACCGTTGGGCAACTGGCCTGATTCTTGTGTGGGATTCGAAGTCGATAGATTTGCAAAAGCAAGCACACTCGGTGCGATGGAGGTTGCCGCAAGACTCAGGGAGCCAATTGCTACAGCAACACTGCCAATCTTTGGTAGCGGGCTTGGCTTTCGAGAATCCACCTGGTAGGTCTTCTTCATTTCTTTTCCTTCTGCGAGTAGTCAACTCTCGCAAGTTAAGAAATTGGTGAGTGAAAGATTAGGAATCCTTAACCTTTGAAGCTATGCAGCCATGGTCAAGAGCAGTAGGGTGTGACCATGTCCGGCAACTGGAGAATGCTCGGGTATGTGTTCCTTGGTGGCTCTTTGGGAACCATGCTTCGGTATTTAATCTTTGAGGTAATCAACCTGAATTTTGATTACCCAGTGGGTGAGCTGACGGCAATATTCGTGGTGAACATGATCGGCTCTTACTTTTTAGGACTCACGGCCAGACACCCATACTTCCAACTCGAGTGGTGCAGAAACCTCTGGGGTGTTGGTTTTGCCGGTGGCTTTACAACCATGAGTGCGGTGACCCTATTTGTTGATTACAACTTCCTGACCTATGAGTTTGCGATCATGCTCTTTGGCGGGGTAATGCTCTACGGACTCGGTTACCGACAGGGCCGCAAAGTTGCTAAGAAGCGTGCGCTTTGATCGCCGAGTGGTGGTTCGTACCGCTTGTGGGAGTCGCAGGCGGACTGGGAGCCGTGCTCAGATCACTGCTTTCCAACTGGAAGGGCGCCCTGCACTTTGGCCTACTGGCGGCAAATGTGCTTGCCGGTGCTTTTCTGGGTTTGATACTTGACACCGCAACCTTTGACCAGGCCTTATTCACTATGGGTATAGCTGGGTTTGCCGGGGGACTATCGACATTTTCAGGAGTATCGCAATCAGCTTGGGAGTTTTGGCACCGAGGTCGCTTGGTGCAAATGCTGCTGACCCTGATAACGAACATTTTGTTCCCAGTCACCGCGCTACTGTTGGTGCTCTGGCTGCTGTAGGGCTGGTAGTATCTTGCGCAAGGTTTCCAAAGGTTTGAAGGGCTAGCGCCCGGATAGAGACAAAGAGATTAGGGGGCTCGCCATGGGGCGTGGCCGTCAAAAAGCTAAGAACACCAAGGTTGCTCGCGAGCTGAAGTACTACAGCCCAGCCACCGACTATTCAGCACTCGAAGCCGAGCTCGCCAAAAAAGCCGAATCCGACAACGTTGAATACGTTGACAAATGGGCAGACCTCTATGACGACGAGCCTGAATCAGACGAGGACCGCGAAGTCGAGCTCGACCGCGACTAAATGTAGTTTTGTACAAAACTTGACACAGTTTCGTACAATTCAGCCATGGCCCAATATTCAGCTTCCCAAGCTAGAGCGAACTTCAACAACGTCCTAGAGTTTGCCAAAACCGAGGCTGTGGAAATTCATAAACATGGCAAACCAGCCGTAGTTATTCTCGACGCCATGCAATACGAAAAACTGCTGGACTACATCGAGGACCTAGAAGACACTGTCGCACTGTTGGAACACGAGCTGAACCCGGGTGATCCAAATGAATGGATCCCACTCGAGACTGTTCTGGCTGAGCTAGACGGTAGCGATGAGCCAAAATCCAAAGACATATCGAATCAAGCTCAAACCCTCGGTCAAGAAATGGCTAGATAAAGCCGAAGCACCGGTGCGAAGAAGACTTCTGAGGGCAATCGAAAAACTTCAGAGGCCTCAGGAGCTGAAAGGCGTCAAGTCGCTCCGGGGCTCTCATAGCTATCGGATTCGGGTCGGTGACTTTCGCGTTATCTACGAGGTCTATAACGAGGAGCTTCTGGTGCTTGTGATCCAAGTTGACCACCGACATCAGATCTACAGGGGTTGATTACCAGGCAGTTGCACCCACGACAAGCCCAACCAAGATATCTAGGTTGATTCTTGAGTCGGTGTAATCCTCGGTCAACGCGAAGCTCTCGCCATCCTCAGAGGCAATTCGGTAACTGAGATTCTTTGCCTCGATGAATGAGATTGCCTCGGCCTTGGTCATACCCATCACCTGACAGGCGACAATCTTGGTTTGGACATGCTTCTGAGAGAACTGATCGGTTGCTGGATCTTCGAAACAGTAGGGAGCTGGTTCTGACCGAGGGTTTGAAACCATCGCATTATTTGCGCCAGCGATCAAACCAAGTACGAAAGCGATTGAGGCAGCCAGGACTCCTATTGCCCCGACCACAACAGTTGCCTTAGCGGGCATAGCTACCAACCATTCGAACCGCCCCGCCACGAACACCCTTGGCCTCAGAGATATAACCGGGTAGATCGGCATCACATGGGGTTGATTCGATTACACCAAGCTGCCAGGTCTCAACTCCGAGACTCTCCAGCGCAGAAGATATCTGAGATGCAGATCCCGATCGAACCACAGCCGCGAACCCAAGACCTAGGTTCCAGGTGCCCTCAAGTTCGGTTAGCTTTAGCCCGGCCCAATCAGCTAGCACGGAGAATACTGGGTTTGGATTCCAGCTGGAGCGCTCAACATCTAGCGAGACAGTTTGTGGCAATACTCTCGAAAGATTTGCTGCGATACCGCCACCGGTGATGTGACTCAGGGTTGAAACCTGACCCGCGAAAGCTGGGTTTTCCAAAATCTGATTTAGCACACCTGTGTATAACGCGGTTGGCTCCAAAAGCTCCTCGCCAAGTGACCTTGAAAACTCTGGTACGGAGTCGGTGTACTTTAACCCTCGGTCAGCCACAATCTTGCGAACCAACGAGTATCCGTTTGAATGCAAACCTGAGGCGCGCATTCCAAGCACCACATCTCCGACTTGGACTCGGTGCGCTCCAAGCATCTTTGATTTCTCGACCACGCCAACCGCAGCACCGGCAACGTCGTATTCATCCTCGGCCAATAAGCCTGGGTGCTCGGCAGTTTCGCCCCCAACAAGAGCAACATCAACTGCCTTGCAGGCATTTGCAATACCGCGAACGATATCGGCGATGCGCTGCGGGTGTAGTTTGCCGGTTGCGATGTAGTCGGTCATAAACAAACTGCGAGCGCCGGATACCACAATGTCGTCCACCACCATGCCGACCAAATCCTGGCCGATGGTGTCGTGCTTATCGATTGCTTGCGCAATCGCAACCTTGGTGCCAACCCCGTCGGTTGAGGTGGCCAGGATTGGATGCTCGTAGTTTTTTAGAAAGCCAGCATCGATCATTCCGGCAAAGCCGCCAACCCCGCCGAGCACGAGTGAATTATGAGTGGCCGAAACCGCGGCCTTCATGAGCTCTACCGCTTTATCTCCGGCTTCGGTGTCAACTCCAGCTGCGGCATATGGGTTAGTCATTGACGTGAACGTGGCCTTCCTCGCGAATGGTCGCGACTCCGCGCTCCAGCAAATTCTTACCAAGTCTCTCGGCAGCGGGCAACTCGATTGGATACTCACCGGTGAAGCACGCGGTGCACATCTTTGACTCAGGCTGCTTAGTGGCTGCCAGCATGCCCTCCTTGGATAGATAACCAAGAGAATCGGCACCAATTGATTGTCTAACTTCGTCAACACCAAGGCCGGATGCAATCAACTCGGCGCGTGATGCAAAGTCGATGCCGTAGAAGCAGGGCCAGGTGATTGGCGGCGAGGAGATGCGAACGTGAACCTCTGCAGCACCAGCCTCCTTCAGCATCTTCACTAGAGCGCGTTGGGTGTTGCCACGAACGATTGAGTCATCGACCACAACCAAACGCTTGCCCGCAATTACTTCTCGGAGCGGGTTGAGTTTGAGCCTGATGCCCAGTTGCCTAATGGTCTGTGAGGGCTGAATGAAGGTCCTGCCGACATAGGCATTTTTGACTAGTCCATGCCCGAATGGGATGCCTGATTGCTCCGAGTAGCCAATGGCTGCAGGGGTTCCTGATTCGGGGGTTGGCATCACCAAGTCAGCTTCAACCGGATATTCGCGAGCAAGGGTTCGACCCATCTCAACTCGAGATTCGTAAACCACTTGGCCTGAGATCGAGGTATCTGGTCGAGCTAGATAGACATACTCAAAAACGCAGCCGGCGCGCTTCTCCTGCGCGAAGCGCTGGGAACGCAGGCCGTTCTCATCGATCGCGATTAGCTCACCGGGTTCAATCTCACGCACGAACGATGCGCCAACAATGTCCAGGGCTGCAGATTCAGAAGCAACCACCCAACCGCGTTCGAGTCGGCCCAACACCAGCGGCCTCACGCCCTGAGGATCACGAGCCGCATAGAGAGTGTGCTCATCCATAAATGCCAGGCAGTAAGCGCCCTTGACCTTTGGAAGTAGCTCAAGGGCGGTTGCCTCTAATGAGCTATCCGGGTTACCGGTCAGCAGCGCGGTTAGGACGGCGGTGTCAGTGGTGTTGCCACCACGAAGCTCAGACTCGTGATCGGGATATCGCTGCTCCAACAACTGCATTAGCTCGGCAGTGTTGGTGAGGTTTCCGTTGTGACCGAGTGCGATTGTGCCAAAGGCCGTCTTACCCAACGTGGGCTGAGCGTTGCGCCAGTGTGACGCACCGGTTGTCGAGTAACGGGTGTGGCCTACAGCGATGTGACCCTGCAGCGATTCAAGTGCGGCTTCGTTGAAGACCTGGGATACCAATCCCATGTCCTTATAAATCATGATCTTTTCGCCGGTTGAAGTTGCAATTCCGGCAGACTCTTGACCGCGGTGCTGCAGGGCGTAGAGGCCAAAGTAGGCAAGTTTTGCGACTTCTTCACCAGGGGCCCAAACTCCAAAAACGCCACACTGGTCTTGAGGGCCTTTTTCACCGGGCAGGATGTCGTGGTTTAAAAGACCGTCACCGCGCATTTGCACCCCTGCCCACCGAGAATGGCCTTAGTTTATCGGGGTAGGCGGGGTTAGGATTAACCACAAGATGATGATGGTTAGAGCAAGTCAGGCCGATGCCAGGCAAGAGGCTATCCTCACTGCAACCGCACACCTAATTGAACAGGGTGGTCCAGACTCGGTGAGCATGCGAGCTATCGCCGATGAGACCGGATTATCAAGGCCTGCGATTTATCAGTATTTCGCCTCCAGGGAGCATATCTTTGCTGAGCTCGTAATAAACGAGATGGCTGACTTATCTAACGAATTAGACGAAAAGGCCCAGAAGACAGACGACCCAGTCATTCAGTTGACGATTTGGGTTCGCCACACACTCGAGTACCTGACATCCGCCTCCCACCGCGTCGTCAAGGAAATTTCGCTTGACTCGCTTCCTGAGGACAAACGTGGTCTGGTTAGAGCGATGCACGGACAGTTCATGCTGACGCTTTATTCGCCTCTTGCAAAACTAACCCCGGAGAATCCACAAGCGTTGGCCGGCTTTGTCTACTCCGCCGTTGTCGCATCAGCGGCGCGAATAGCAGAAGGTGGCGACTTCGAAACCGAAGCCGCCACCCTTGAGAGATTCGTTATCTCTGGAGTTATTGGCGCTTAGCCCAACTTCACGTCCTTCTGGGCAACCTTTACTCGGTCTACAAAGACCTGAACAGGTACTGACTTACCGGCGGTCTTTAGCGCGATGAGCTGATTGTTTTCAGTCAACGCAATTTTCACCCAACGGCCACCGACCTTAATCGTTGCGGTTTGGCCTGCCGCTCCATAAAACCTCACGGCAACCCTATTCTCGAAATTTCCGATCAATGCCGAAACCGCAGGCTTTGGAGCCGGGAATGAAATTGGAATGAAGCGGTCCAAAGTTGTGTCAGCCGAGCCAAAGTGATCGCGCCTTACGAATACACCGCACTTGCTGGTCATGCAGTCAACCGCTACCCCAGCGCGAGTGCTGAAGGAGGAGGCGATCTTGAAATCGTTCACCGGTAGCGCAGCTGAAGCACCCATTCGAAGCGAGCTGGCGGCCGTAGTGAGCCAGGCCTGGTGAGTGGCGGAGCAATTCGCTGGTCGCGGATTTGCCGACTCCCCCTCGCAAAGCATCAGGTAGATACCTTGATCCTGCGGGATTCCCGAGACCGATACCTTCAAAGTTGTTTCAGGTGACGACAAACCAGTTGCCTTTTCCACTGAAACGGTCAAGCCGTCCGCAAGAGCCGGAACAGAGGTTCCGATCAATGTCAAAGTCGCTAGAGCGACGAGCATCTTCTTCATTTTGTCCTTCGATTACTTTCTAAAACTCACCGGTATGACAACATCAGCCCTGCGATAAGCAGGCATGGTGTGGTCCGCGCGGGTGAGGATCGCGCACTTCTTGTTGGCACAGTCGATGTCACCAATAAAGCGGGGCACCCTTAGGTTGAGGATGAATCCTCCGCGCTTGGTAAAGGCCTTGACCAAGTCACCCCCGTAGGCGGGAGGGTTGGAGGAAATCCAGTAGGAGCTTTGCGAATCCCCGTCGAGGTTCATTCCGCCTGCGCAATTTGTCGGCAGCGACCCCTTTTTGGGTAATTCGCAGAAAGCTAGGTAGATACCAACCTTCTTGTTGTAACCGGTCCCTGTGATGCGAACGAGTTGGCCATCCTTGAGACCTGAAACTTGCGAGGCCGTCAAGCGCTGCCCATCTGATCCGGTCAAAGTTTGGGACGCGGCGACGGCGCTCACTGGCATAACCAGAGCGGATCCAACCAACAACCAAACAGCCAGGGCTTTTCTCATGGTGGGAAAACCTAAGCTGAGGAAATTTCTGAATCCTGACACAGCGTCAGGTTTGAAGTCTGTGCCTTGTTGAGAATGGTCGGATGCGATTGGCCACCCTCATGCTGAGCACTTGCCTGCTCTCAGGTTGCACTCCTGCGCCTACAGCCAACGCTTGTTCTTCGGATCCGATAAGACTGAGCTCCATCGAACTGCCGCTGAGAGTGGCGTCGTTGGCTTTGGGTGGTGCTGAAGTAGTTGCAGCGCTAGGGGCAGAGGCTTCACTGGTGGGGCAAGATCTAGGTTCAGATCTGGATTTGCCTGTCCTGAACCCGCGCCATGAGGTCGACCTCGAGGGGCTTCTAGCCCTTTCACCCGATCTCACTTTGGTAGATCAAACCGAACCCGATGAGCGGGTCTTTGAAGTGTTGGATCAGTCCGGTGGGCAAACACTTCGGCTTGATCCCCCCAACTCACTGCAAGAGAGCTTTGACCAAATCGCAGACATAGCGAATGCCCTGGGGATTCCTGAGCGCGGAGATGCTTTGGTGCAACTGATTCAAGAGCAGCTTGAGCAGGTCGATAAGGATAGATTCAAGGGCAAATCAATTGCGTTTTTATACCTGCGCGGCAACGCGGGAGTCTACCTTCTGGGGGGTGACGGGTCTGGAGCAGATGATCTGATTGAGATTCTTGGCGCTACCGACATCGGCACAGAACTCGGCATCAAGGGCTTTGCACCGATTTCATCCGAGGTGTTGAGGCGTGAAAATCCTGATTATGTGCTGGTTATGTCCAAGGGTCTGGAATCAGTTGGAGGCACGGAGGGCCTTATTGCAATGCCGGGTGTTATGGGGACTCATGCCGCCCTCAATCGTTCGATTCTCACAGCCGAAGACTCAGCACTGCTGAGCTTTGGGCCAAAGACACCAGCAGTCCTTAGATGCCTGGTGGAGCAGGGGTGAAAAAGTTTGCTTTCGTCATCCTCCTGCTCGCGATGCTCGGGATATTTTGCTTTTCCCTTGTATATGGCCAAATCGAATTTGATCTAGCAGATCCGCAGTTTCAATTTGTTTTACTCGAACTTCGAATGCCCAGAGCGCTGGCGGCACTTGGGGTAGGAATTACCGCAGCCATGGCAACCGTGCTGCTTCAAATCACCCTTCGCAATTCAGTGGCTGAACCGGGACTCTTTGGCATCTCAGCTTTTGCTTCCCTGGGGACAGTGCTCGCGCTGGTGATGGGATTCAAGTTCGGTTCCATCGAAAGCTGGTTATTTGCAGCGGTATTGAGCCTCGCCGGTGTTACTCCGCTCGCATTGGTGACAAGTCGCATCACTGGGGTGAGCGTTCGCAACCAAGGCCCAGCAGCAAAGGACATGGCGGTCATCGGAGTAGCGTTTGGAGCTTTTGCTCTAGCGCTACTTGGGATCGCGAGTTTTGTAGTCCCGGACTCACGACTCCGGTCGATCTCACTCTGGGCGTTTGGTTCACTCAGCCTGCAAACCCAAGAATCGGCCTTAACTTTGACCCTGTTGGCGATCGTGTTACTTGCATTCAGTATCGGTGCCTCTACCCGAATCGGCAGGTTGACCCTTGGTGCAGCAACCTTGCAGGGGCTCGGAATTTCGCGCTCTGTATTGATGACCGTTGCTTTGATACTAAGCGCGCTATTGAGCGCGACATCCGCATTTGCGGCTGGCTCAATTGGATTCCTAGGTCTACTGAGCGCGACCCTATCTAGGTTCGTGTTTCCACGCACACTGACCTGGCAGCTTGCGGGGGCTGCCTTGATTTCAGCCAGCACCCTGCTGCTGGCTGATGTCCTGGCTAGAAATCTATTTGCGCCACTAGAGCTCCCGGTCGGGCTACTGACCTCAGCAATTGGGGCTCCGCTGTTGGTATGGATTCTAAGTAGGAGTGTCCGTGCTAGCGGAATTAGTTCTCAAAACTGACAATCATCGCGTCGTGGTGGTTAGTGGTCCAAACGGCTCGGGAAAGTCGACTTTGCTGGCTGCCTACCAGCGCTATTTATTCAAGAACAAGATCCGATTCGGCGTTCTCTCCCAGCACGATGACCAGTCGGAAGAGATCTCGGCCAAACAGCTATTTGATCTCGCTGGAGTCGACGCGGGCGTCACGCTGTCGGCACTGGGTGTTGAGGGATTACTGAATAAAGAACTGTCGCTTTGTTCTTCAGGGGAGAAAGCCAAGCTCAAATTAGCTCTAGCGTTGAGCTTCGATGTAGTGGTTCTGGACGAACCACTTGCTCATCTAGACGCCGAGTCTAAATCCCTGCTGGAAAACCTAGTCAGGTCGTCGCCAAGTCAGTTCGTGATCGCAAATCACGAGCCCGAGTTTTTCAAATTCGCGTCGGTTCTGAAACTTACTGCTCGGTCTTAATAGCCTCGGCCTTTTTCACACGCTTCGAACTTGCCAGATCGAAGAAAAGCGAAAAGGCAACGCCAAGTCCAAGGCCGAGTGAACCTAGGGCAACCAGCAATAGTCCAAAGACATCCTCAGATGAGCGATTCGCCTCTGGGATAAGAACGTAAAGCAGGGTTGCAACCACAAGACCGAAGATTGCTCCGGTCAACGCCCAAGCCAGCAGCTTCGGAGCTCTTCTAATCTCAACTTCTTCACGCTTATCCATGTGGACCATTAACTCACACTCAGACC
>DLOY01000021.1 GCA_002478545.1 Micrococcales bacterium UBA7472 | reverse complement strand
GGTGAGTGGAACAAGGGAGACCTCGAGTCCTTCCTGATTGAAATCACCGCTGAGGTTCTAAAGCAGGTTGATGCTAAGACCGGCAAGCCATTTGTCGATGTTGTGTTGGACCAGGCAGGCTCCAAGGGAACCGGTGTTTGGACCGTGCAAACCTCACTGAACCTAGGAGTCCCAGTTTCTGGAATTGCCGAGGCAGTATTTGCAAGAAGCCTGTCTTCCCAGGCGGCCCAGCGCGCGGCGGCAGGGAACCTGCCCTCCCACGCCACCAAGTGGGAGGTCTCTGACAAGCAGGCCTTAGTTGAGGCAGTGCGGAAGGCGCTTTATGCATCCAAGTTGGTTGCCTATGCCCAGGGCTTTGATGCCATTCGTGCTGGCGCGAAGGAGTACAACTGGGAAATTGACCTCGGTGCTGTGTCGAAGATCTGGCGTGGCGGTTGCATCATCCGTGCGCAATTCTTGAACCGAATCGCCGATGCCTATACTCAGAACCCAAGCCTTGAATCGCTAATTCTGGACCCATACTTCACCAACGCAGTTGCCGAGGCAGTCGGCGCTTGGCGCGAGGTGGTTGCCAAGGCCAGCCTTGCGGGTATCCCGGTACCAGCGTTCGCTTCCTCACTGAGCTACTACGACGGTCTGCGCTCGCCTCGACTGCCAGCTGCTTTGGTGCAGGGTCAGCGCGACTTCTTCGGAGCCCACACCTATAAGCGAGTAGACCTACCGGGCGTATTCCACACCCTTTGGTCTGGAGATCGCAGCGAGATCGAAACCACTCCTTCCTCGCACTAGGGAGTAACCTTGGCGGGTGCGCTCGCATTGGATTTGGCTCTTTATACCGATGGCCCTGATTTGGGGTTCGAGCTTTCTATTTACTGAGCTGTCGCTTGAACTGACCACCTACTTCGGTGTTGCCTTCTGGCGCACCTTCCTAGGTGCAGTATCGATGGCAGTGCTGGGGCTTGTTATGAAGCTCAGCTTCCCCAAGGGCAAGCAGTGGCTGCACCTTTGGGTCGCGGGGCTGTTTATGAGTGCAATCCCATTTGCACTTTTCTCCTATGCTCAGCAGTCGACCACAAGCATCCTCGCGGCCATCATCGGAGCCTCAATGCCGATGTTTACTCTGCTTGCGATCATGACGATCTATCGAACCGAGCGAGTCACCCTCATCGCAACCGTAGGTCTATTGATAGGCCTTGTTGGCGTGGCGATAACCCTTGGGGTTTGGGAGGGTTTCGGAGAAAACGATCCGCTCGCGATTTTTGCACTGGTATTCGCAGCCGTTTCCTACGGCATCGGAACTCCTTACATCAAAAAGTTCATTACCCCGATGGGTCTTCACGGTGTGACCTCAGCCGCCGGACAGGTGGGTATGGCTGCGCTGACCCTGCTGCCGCTTTATCTTCTGACCGGTCCGCTCTTCATCGCAGCGCCAAGGCTCGAAACCGTTGGTGCACTTTTGGCACTTGGGGTCCTGGGTTCTGGCTTTGCCTACCGGCTTTATCACGGCGTCATCGCGAGCGCCGGCAGCACAACCGCATCGCTAGTCACCTTCTCAAACCCCGTGGTCGCAACCATCTGGGGAGTTCTACTTCTTGGTGAAACCCTGCACTGGTATGAACCGGTTGGGGCGGTTGTGGTAATCCTTGGCGCTTATCTAGCTCAGCGCCGGTAATACAACCGCTCGCCAAATCAACATCGGCTCAAAGCCAAGACCGAAGTAGAGATCCAGCGCTCCGGAGTCGTTACCAGTGTCGGCACCAAGTGCAACGGAGTCAAAACCCCTTGCCCAGTAATAGGTAGCCACATGATTCAAGAGCGCTTTGCCGATCCCGATGCCGCGGTACTCGCTCAAAACTCCAAGCTTGTCAACCCAGCCTCCGTTTTGGTCGGCCCTGGAATCATCGGCTATCAAAAACCCGGCCGGCTGGGAGTCGTAGTAGGCAATTAGAAATCCGTTTGGGTCCAAAGACTCGATTGACTTTCGCTGTCTCAGCCAAGCGTCGAAAGCTATCGGCACATAACCAAAGTGCTCCGAGAAAGTCTTGGACTCAAGCTCATGAATCAGCTTTGCGTTGGTATCAAAGTCAACCGACCGAATCTCGAGCTGCGGGTTTGAATGAGGCACTGCCTGGGAGATGTTTCTCCACACCAGCTTCCAGTAATCCCGATAGTGCTCAAAACCGAACTCGGAAAAGAGCTCATGCAGCTGCACATCGTTTTTGTTGCCCGCGGCGCGAATCTTGAATCCGGGTCGATTCGCTTTGGTCCACTCAATCCCGAATTGAAGGAGCTCTTTCGCTACATCGTCGGAGCAGTCGGTAAAGAGATCGAGATCGACCCAATTCTTAGCGCTATCAGTTTGGATAAACAGCACCGCATCCAATCGATCCTGTTCATGACCAAAGACCATCGCCGGTTCACCAAAGCCCTGAAACCACTGCGGCATCTCGCTCAGTGGGTAGAGCTCGAACTCGGGGTCAACCCGAAGCTCATGCGTGTTAGCAACCTTTAGCGTTGCCTCGGCATCATCAAGAGTCAGCGGCCGAATCAATGCGCTTCTTCCCGAGCCAGCGGTTTTCTCAAATCAGGCAGCGTCCAGGGCCTAACTATGAAGATCAGGCTCAGCACCGACAGAGCAAAGAAGCTGAAAATCAAGAGCCCAACATCAAATGTTGAGGTGACGCTCAGGGTGGCATAGACCATACTCATGATTGAGGTCATCGTGAAGTTGGTGACTCCCATCAGTGATGCTGCGGTGCCAGCCTCAGATCCGTGATTCAAAAGCGCGAG
>DLOY01000084.1:132273-135268 GCA_002478545.1 Micrococcales bacterium UBA7472 | reverse complement strand
ATATCGAGATGAGCCCAAGAGGCGTCTTTGTTGACGAAATCGGCCAAGAACTGCGCACCAACCATCATTCCGCCAGCCCGGTTACCGATTTTTACGTTTGCCAGATCCGCCAACTCGCTGTCCAGGATGGTTCTGAGCTCGGGCGGAAGCGGCATCTCCCACAGCAGCTCGTTAGCCGCGGCTGCAGATTCCAGAGAGAGCTTTACGGCCTCTCCGTGACCCATGACTCCCGCATACCGATCACCTAGAGCGATCCGAGCTGCTCCGGTCAGGGTCGCAACATCAACGATGTGGTCTGGGTTCTGTTCGGTGGCCAGTGACAAACCGTCTGCTAGCACCAGACGACCCTCAGCGTCGGTGTTCAAAACCTCCACGGTCTTGCCATTGCGAATTGTGATGACATCACCAGGTCGGGTCGCTGAACCCGAGGGCATGTTTTCCGCCAGGCACATATACGCGGTGACATTCACCTTCAGGCCCAAAGTAGCGATGCCCAGGATTGCTCCGAGTACGGTCGCGCTTCCTGCCATGTCGTATTTCATGCCGACCATGCCTTCGGCTGGCTTCAGGGAGAGTCCGCCCGTATCAAAGGTGATGCCTTTACCCACCAATGCGATGTGCTTTCCGCCACCGTGGTAACTGAGCTTGACAAGTCTTGGAGGCCGAACGGATCCCTTACCCACCGAGAGGATTCCGCCACAACGCTCTTGTTCGAGCCTTTGCTCATCCCAGATCTCTACCTCAACCGGCAAGCCTGAAGCCAGTTGTTTAGCCTCCTGAGCGAGCTTGTCTGGCCATAGTTCGTTGGCGGGCAGGTTGATAAGTTCACGAATAGCTACGATCTGGGCGCAAATTTGTTGGACCGTTGATAGGTCGGTGTTCATCAGTTCGGCCGGCACCACGATCTCGAAACGTGCCTCTTTATCTGCTGATTTCTTAAAACGAGTTGGAGTCTTGCCACCGAGTAGCAATCCCTCGACTAACTGCTCCAGCTCTTCCTTAGAGCTCAGCTGCGCCAGAACCGATACCTCGTCCGAAGACTCACGCCTGACAACCGCTCCGAAGTCGCGGGTGCTTAGGCCATTCGACCCAACCACCAGGGTTGGCCCGCTGGGCCCCGGGACCCTCGCAATGGCTGAGCTGGCTGATTTCGCGCCATAGTGACTGAGCGCCTCTTGGCTAGGCGCGTATTGAGCGGCAATCGAATCAAAGCCGGAGTCGGAATAGCGCATTGCCAGCTGAGATTTACTAGGGGAGATGGCGAGTGAAATCGAAGTCATGAAACAAAAGCTTAGGTGGGTTAGTATCGGCTTATGAGTCCTTTGTATCGTGTCCTAGTGCCCGAGGAGGAGTTGATAGGGCTTCCTCTGTTGGGCATGTTGACCGGATTCACAGATGCAGGCTCGGCAATCGGTCAAATCTCTTCTCACTTGTTTGCCAACCTCGAATCCGAGCTTGTGATCAAATTCAACAACGACGAACTATTGGACTATCGCTCCAGGCGACCAATGCTCTTTTTTGAGAAGGACCACATTGAGTCCTATGAACCCGCCGAGCTCGGCATTTACCTAATGCGAGACGAAGCAGACCAGGCATTTTTGGTGCTGGATGGCTACGAGCCAGATTTTCGCTGGGAGGCTTTCTCGGAAGCAATTGAGGATCTTTGCGAGCAGCTGGAGATCAGCTCGTTTACCTGGGTCAACTCGATACCTTTTCCTTTGCCGCACACCAGGCCAATCGGCGTAACGGTTTCAGGCAACCGCAAAGACCTCATCGAACGTTTCTCAGAATGGAAACCACAGACCCAGGTTCCGGGAAACGTAGTACACCTGCTCGAGTACACACTCTCCAAGTCGGATCTGCCGGTTGCGGGCTTTGTGTTGTTGGTGCCGCACTATCTTGCCGATAACGAGGTCCCCGGAGCAGCCGTGACCGCGCTTGAGCTGGTTAGCGCAGCAACAGGACTGGTCTTTCCATCCGATGAACTCAGAGATTCATCGAAGAAGTTCTTGGCCAAAGTTGATTCTCAGGTTGAGGAGAACTCCGAATTAGCCAAACTGGTCGCGACCCTGGAATCAAGCTACTCGTCAACTGACGGCCCTGCTCGAGCCCCAATTGGCAAGGTCGCGAGTGAGCCTCCAAGTGCAGATCAGTTAGCCGAGGAACTTGAAAACTACCTAGCCGCCATGCGTCGAACAGGTGAAGAGAAGGAATAAGTTCGTCGACTTCGGCGTTCTAAATTGTGAAATGGTCACTTCCGTGACATAATTTGCCCCTAAACCCTTTCAGGTCATCCGACTTGACAAGGGTTTAAAGTCTGCCCAAAAACGAGGTTTATCATCGCTACTATCTCCAAGGCCAAAGCCAAGGCCGAGAAGGCTCCAAAGAAGTCCAAGGCCGTGGCTGATCTGCCCGAGGGCGATGAAGAGGACGAAGAAGAAGTCGAGCTAGAGCCAGTTGAGGACATTGTCGCTGAGGCGCAAGAGGCCGTTGACCTAACGGCTGAGGACGAGGCCAAAGAAGAACTAGCCACCGAATCCATTCAGCTGCCTGCCGATGTCTTGGTTCTGAACAACGATGATGATGACATTCCGGTCCAGAACCTCACCATCTCGGGTGCAACAGCAGACCCGGTTAAGGACTACCTAAAGCAAATCGGTAAAGTTGCGCTTCTAAACGCCGAGCTCGAGGTTGAGCTCGCAAAGCGCATTGAGGCAGGGCTATTCGCAGAGGAAAAGCTTTCGCTAGCAAAAAACCTTTCGCCGCAGGAACGCCGTGACCTGACCTGGGTTGTGAAGGATGGACAGCGCGCCAAGTCGCACCTACTGGAGGCGAACCTTCGCCTGGTAGTTTCTCTGGCAAAGCGCTATACCGGTCGAGGAATGCAGTTCCTTGACCTGATCCAAGAGGGAAACCTAGGCCTAATTCGCGCTGTAGAGAAGTTTGACTACACCAAGGGCTACAAGTTCTCAACCTATGCCACCTGGTGGATTCG
>DLOY01000084.1:123912-132241 GCA_002478545.1 Micrococcales bacterium UBA7472 | reverse complement strand
TGGTGGATTCGTCAGGCCATCACACGTGCGATGGCCGACCAGGCGCGAACCATTCGCATCCCGGTCCACATGGTTGAGGTAATCAACAAGCTTGCTCGCGTGCAGCGTCAGCTACTACAGGACCTTGGTCGCGAACCCACTCCTGAGGAGCTAGCAGCAGAGCTTGACATGACACCTGAGAAGGTCGTTGAGGTCCAGAAGTACGGTCGTGAACCAATTTCGCTATCCACCCCGCTGGGTGAAGATGGTGACAGCGAGTTCGGTGACTTGATTGAAGACACCGAGGCTGTTGTTCCAGCAGATGCAGTGGGTTTCACCATGTTGCAGCAGGAACTGGAGCGCGTTTTGGACAGCCTTCACCCGAGAGAGGCTGGGGTTATTCGCTCTCGCTTTGGCCTGGGAGATGGCGTGCAAATGACTCTTGACCAGATTGGTGAAAAGTTCGGAGTCACCCGTGAGCGAATTAGACAGATCGAGTCAAAGACGATGTCGAAGCTTCGCCACCCATCTCGCTCACAGTTGCTTCGGGACTACCTGGATAGCTAATTGCGCACCTTTGCCGCAATGCTGCTGGGCAAAATTGCCCGGTACCTTCTTCGACTAGTCCGAAGAGGCGGAGGGTCGGCCCTACCAGGCACAATCGCATTCAAAATCCAACCGAGGTTACTCTCTAGAGCTATCTCATCAGCCCCGCACGGCTTGATAGCAGTCTCAGGTACGGCAGGAAAAAGCACCACCACGAAGGTGATTGTCGAGCTGCTTAGGGCAGCTGGGCTAAAGGTGTTTACGAATCCTTCGACCGCCAACATTCGCCAAGGTCTATACGCGGCGGTTCTCCAGTTCGGAGATCTGCGGGGGAGAATTGATGCCGATATCGTCGTTCTGGAGTTAGACGAAGGGCATGGAGCCGCACTGATTTCCGATCTCAAGCCAAAGCTTTCGGTTCTGACTAACGTGCTATCGGATCAGTTAGACCGCTTTGTTGACCCAGAGTTTGTTCAGGAGAAACTAAAGCGCATCGCCATGGCGAGCGATCAGGTCATTGTGAATGGCGATGACCCTAACCTTCTAGAGTTCGCTCACGAAGTGAACTCCACTGCCTTCGGCTTGTCGAGAAACTTTGATGGTGAGCGCCCCGAATATGCCATTAACTTTTCTCAGCCCGATCCGGTTTCACTATCAACTGAGGTGGTCCGGATTGAGGGTACGAGCGCCGAAATTGCGACTAAGCAAGCCCGGTATTTTGTGAAGCTCCCAAGTGCTGGCACTCATCAAGCATTGAACGTTGCTGCCGCTATCACGGCTGTTGAACGAACCATCGCAGTCGATCAGGAGCTAGTGGAGACCACACTCGAAGCTATGCCTCCGGTTTTTGCGCGCGACGAAAAAACAAACATCCGCGGCCGTGAGGTGAGGTTGATGTTGGTTCAGAACTCGATAAGTTTCAACCTCAACCTCGAAAACATCTCCGGGACCGAAACGCCTCTGATGCTTATGGCTGGATCCGACATCCACGACCCAAGTTGGTTGTGGGGGGTTGACTTCTCAAGACTAACCAAAGTGGATGTTGTCGGGGGTCTCAACGCCTTCGACCTCGCTTTGGCACTTGTCTATAACGGCGTCGAGATTGGAAAGGTCATCCAATCACCGCAGGATGCGGCTGACTACTTCCTCGAGCTGCCAGGGGACTCACCAACAATCATGTTCTCAGCCGATGCGATGCGTCGCACGCGCAGGTATCTAGGGCTGGCGAAATGATTTCAGTATCAAGTTTCAGACCTGAGTTGTTCAATAGAAATGCTGATCAAGGCAACATCCTGGTACTCACCAAGCAGCTGCAGTGGCGAGGGGTTAGCTTTGAGATGCGGGGTGAGTTCGACATCAATTCGGACTTCGTCCTGATCGGTGATTCCTTCAATGCTGTAAGGCGTGAGTACGCCGCAGAACTATTGGAACTCGTCCCAGGTCTGCAAGCTCGACTGGATCAAGGCAGACCAACACTTCTGGTTGGTTCAAGCTATGAGTTCTACCTAGGGGTGCTCGATGGCCTCCCTAAACCTACTCGCTCAAATAGAGTCAGTGAATTCCGCGAGGCTAAATACGGGCGAGTAAGCGCATTTGGATATCGCAATACCGATCTAGAAGAACCTGATCTGTTTGTCCAAGGAGCCTTCATCGGAACCACGCTCTACGGTCCAGTACTAGCTAAGTCGCCTGACCTGCTCAAAGTATTACTTGAAGAATTGGAAGTTGAAGGGGAGTTGAGTCCGGGCTTTTCCACCCGCCTCGATCTCTATCTAGAGCAGATAAAGAAGACCTCTATCGCTGACTGAGCTCGTTGGACTGGTCGTGCCAGTTGAGCGAGATCGGCTGAAGCTTCTCCTTGTTGGCGTTACCGTGGTGAGCGCAGAATAGAAGCTCACCAATCTCGAGTTCAACTCGAATGTAGGCTTGCGCTCCACAGACGTCGCAGCGGTCGGTGGCAAGAAGTTTCTCAGCGGTGTTTTCCATCCTGACTATTGAAACACGCTCCAGCGACAAACAGCTTGGATTTAGGCTCAGTTTCGCTATCTGCGAAGTGGCAGTCTGGGTTGCATACTCCCATCGGTTAGCGTTGCTTGGTGGAAAACTATTCAGCTCGTCACCTCTCTGTGCTTGAGGGCCTCGAGGCCGTTCGGAAACGCCCCGGAATGTACATCGGCTCTACCGATGGTCGAGGTTTGATGCACTGTCTTTGGGAAATCATCGATAACGCTGTGGATGAGGCCCTAGCTGGATACGGCAAGGAAATTCGAGTAGTCGCCCATGAAGACGGCTCTTTGGAAGTTCAAGATTTTGGACGTGGCATACCGGTAGACATCGAGCCAAGAACCGGGCTCACAGGCGTTGAGGTCGTTTTCACCAAGCTGCACGCCGGTGGAAAGTTCGGCGGCGGCTCATATGGCGCATCGGGAGGTCTTCACGGTGTAGGTGCGTCAGTAGTCAACGCGCTGAGTTTGCGCCTCGACGTCGAGGTAAACCGCGATGGGCAAACCTGGGGCATGTCCTTTCGCCGAGGGGAACCGGGCATCTTCGCTTCGAGTGAGCCGGAAGCAGCTTTCAAACCCTTCGAGGAAAACTCTGAGCTTAAGAAGCTCGGCAAGGTCGCCAAATCAGTCACTGGTACAAAGGTTCGCTACTGGCCAGACCGACAGATCTTTGACCAAAGCGCAGTCTTCTCGATTGACGACCTGAAGGCTAGGCTCAGCCAGACCGCCTTCTTGGTGCCAGGCCTAAAGCTATGCGCCGAGGACCGAAGAACCGGCACCAAGCTTGAGTTTGAATTTGAAGGCGGGATTTCCGAATACGTTGAGCACCTTGCGAAAGACGCGGCCGTTGTAGCAACCAAGCGAATTTCAGAGTCTGCAAATTTCAAGGAGACCGTTCCGGTATTGGACGACTCCGGCTCAATGGTCTCCAAGGAGATCGAGCGCGAGTGCAAGGTGGAAGTTGCCCTTCGCTGGGGAACTGGATTCGACACCGAACTTCGCTCTTTTGTAAACATCATTTCGACACCCAAGGGTGGGTCTCACCAGGCAGGATTTGAGCAGGGGCTCTTGAAATCGATTAGAGCTGCGGTCGAGGCAAATACTCGCAAGCTCAAGGCCAACGGCCTAAAGATTGAGCGTGAAGATGTCATGGCAGGTCTCACTGCCGTTGTGACGGTCAGTCTTCCAGAGCCGCAGTTTGAAGGTCAGACCAAAGAGACCCTTGGAACCCCGGCTGTCAAGCAGATTGTTACAAACGCTGTTTCGAAATACCTAGACAGTTTCCTATCCGGCAGCATCAGGGGATCTAAACAAGAGGCTGAGAAGCTTCTAGAGAAGATTGTCAACGAGGCAAAGGCTCGCGTTTCTGCTAGAACCCTGAAGGACACTCAGCGACGCAAGAATGCGTTGGAGTCCTCGTCCCTACCCACGAAATTAGTTGATTGCCGAGCGAGCGCAACCGAGGGATCTGAGCTGTTCATTGTTGAGGGTGATAGCGCATTGGGAACCGCTAAATTGGCGCGGGACTCCAAGTTTCAGGCACTGCTGCCTATTCGAGGCAAGATCCTGAATGTTCAAAAGGCCTCCATCTCGGACATGCTCTCGAATGCGGAGTGCGCGTCCATCATCCAGGTTGTTGGTGGTGGTTCGGGTCGAACCTTTGACTTAGAGCAGGTTCGTTACGAGAAGATCATCTTGATGTCCGACGCCGATGTTGATGGCGCTCACATCAGAACTCTGCTGCTGACCCTCTTTTTCCGCTACATGAGGCCGCTGGTTGAGGCGGGAAGGGTATACGCCGCTGTGCCACCCCTGCACAGAGTGATGGTGCAAAACGGTCGAAGCAAAGACGCGATTTACACCTACTCACAACAGGAGTTAACTGAGCTACTCCAGCGACTTGATAAGCAGGGTAAGAGCTATTTGCAACCTATTCAGCGCTACAAGGGTCTTGGCGAAATGGACGCAGACCAGCTCGCTGAAACCACCATGCAGCCACAAAACCGAACCCTAAGGCGAATCACTGCTGCCGATGCACAGATTGCCGAGGAGATGTTCGAGCTCTTGATGGGTTCGGACGTTGCGCCCCGAAAGGACTTCATCATTGATGCGGCTGATGATTTCGATCGAGAGCGAATCGACGCCTAGAAAGCGCTTCCTACATACCTTTCGAGGGTAGTTCCAGACGCATCCCGCTTTGAGTTTGTGTCAAGCTGGGGGAGCAGATTACCATCCAGGTCGAAGAGCAACCCATGTTCGACTACCGATGCGAAGTAAAGCTGATCTTCACCCTTGAGGAACCGCTGCACCCTCACTCCCATGGCGCCACGACCCTTACGGGGGATCTCTCTGATGGGAGTGATTTTCCCTGCCCCTGGGTCGGTGTCACCAAGTGCTGCGGATAGATTTGCTGCGGTTACGATCAAAGACTCTTCGTCAGCTTTGCCAAAGAAAATAACCCTTGAGTCCTCGACGTTAATCCCCGCCATTCCGGATGCAGGCAAGCCTTGCGGTCTAACGGTGGAGGCAGGGAAAACAAGCGCATTTGCCTCTCGCGTCACGAATACAAGTTCAGCGCTCTCATCGGCTTCGACCAGCCCTACAACCTCGTCCAATTCTTTGAGCGCTATCACGGAAACCTGATCGCGGTCAGGCAGGGGTCCGGTGAAGCGCTTCACCGTGCCCTGAACGGTTCCAACGGCATATGTTGCCTCTGAGCCCCATGGCATTACCCCAACTACCCGAGTCGGGGAACCAAGGAACTCGGTTGCGTCCGGCATGGCCCCGCTAACTCCGGGGTTGTAGGTCGGCAAGTCCGCCACATGAACGCGGACCGCCTCGGCGTTGGAGGTCAGGAAAGCGACATCGCTTCGAGTGGTGCTTGCAAACAGAAGTCTTCCCTCGGTTTGGGATACGGCTCCCGAGTATCTAAATACCGCCCCGGTTGGCGAGATGTAGATGTTGGTTGGTTCATCGCTGAGCTCTTGAACCACGACCTTAGACCTCGAGACGACAGCGATGCCAGAAGCGTCTATCAGCTGGGTCCTGCGTTCGTCACCATAATCCTGAGCAACCTTGTCAAGCTCCTTGGAAACCAGATTGCGCATGAGCTGCTCTGAGGAAAGAAGCTTTGCAAGCTCCTCAATCTCACGACGTAGCTGATCGGCTTCAGTCTCTAATTCGATAACAGAGAATCGAGTCAATCTCCTCAGTCGAAGCTCAAGGATGTGGTCTGCCTGCAGCGTAGAGAGATCAAAGATCTGCATTAGTCGACTGCGAGCTGAATCAACGGTGTCGGAGGTGCGAATCACCTCGATCACCTCATCGATGTTTAGAACCGCAATTTGCAAGCCCTCCAGAAGGTGCAGACGAGCGCTCTTGCGGTCTTTACGATTGATGCTTCTTCGCTTCACAACCTCGAGGCGGTGGCCGATGTATACCTGCAGTAGCTCCCTGAGGCTCAGTTGCTGGGGCCTGCCATCAACCAACGCGACATTGTTGACCCCGAAGTTCTCCTCCAGCGGGGTGAACTTATAAAGCGCTTCAACGACGCTGGAGGGATCAAAACCAGTCTTTAGTTCGATTACCAGCTTTAGCCCGTTCTCGCGGTCGGTGAGATCCACCACGTCGTGAATCCCCTCTAGCTTTTTGGCGTTTACCGCTTCGCGAATTCGATCCACGACTCGCTCAGGGCCTACCTGATAGGGGAGCTCGGTTACAACAAGACCAGTGCGGCGTGGGCCGACGTTTTCGATGCTGATCTTGGCTCGCATGCGAAACGCACCGCGTCCGGTGGCATATGCCTCCGTGAGAGTTTCGCCAACCAGCGCAATCGCACCGGATGGTAGGTCGGGGCCTGGCAGGACCTTGAGGATTTCCTCTAATTCTGCATCTGGATTAGCGATCAATAACTGAAGTGCTGCGACCACCTCGCGCAGGTTGTGCGGTGGCATGTTTGTTGCCATGCCAACAGCGATGCCTGAGGCCCCGTTGACGAGCAGATTGGGGAACGCAGCCGGGAGAACGCTTGGTTCGGTCAGTTGAGCGTCATAGTTGGGGACGAAGTCAACAACGTCCTCGTCCAAGGACTCATTTAACAGAAGCGACGCTGGAGCAAGCCGTGCCTCCGTGTAGCGTGCGGCCGCCGGACCGTCATCGAGGCTTCCAAAGTTGCCGTGACCGTCAATCAGCGGAAGTCGAAGGCTAAAGTCCTGGGCCATGCGAACCAGGGCATCGTAGATGGCACCATCTCCGTGAGGGTGGAGTTTTCCCATAACCTCACCGGTGACTCGGGCAGATTTCACATGACCGCGATCCGGACGCAACCCCATTTCACCCATTTGATAGACGATGCGGCGTTGAACTGGTTTTAGGCCATCTCGAGCATCGGGCAGTGCTCTTGAGTAAATAACCGAGTAGGAGTACTCCAGGAATGATTCCCGCATTTCTTTCGCGACATCGACGTCAATAATGCGTTCGTTGGACTGGGTCATGTTCCTCGGTGTGTAAAACTTCTGGGGTGCCATTGACTTTACCTCCAGTACCCAAAGGACTTGGGAGCATTCGGCATGTGTTCAAATCCGCCCTCAGTTCGGTCTTGGGGGAACGCTCCGAGCTGGGATTCAAGCCCAGAAACAAGGTGCTGGTCATTTTCATTGACGGACTGGGTTACCAGAACCTAAAAGCAGCCGCTGGCCATGCCCCTTTTCTGGCCGCAGCGGCGACTAAGGGGCAAATTCTGCAGGCAGCTTTCCCGTCCACCACCAGCGTCAACATCTCCAGTTTTGCCACCGGTCTTAGACCTGGCGGGCATGGAATCATCGGTCACGTGGTGCGAGACCGCTATTTTCAAAAGACCTTGAATCTTCTAAACGGGTGGAATGAGGAGACTGACCCAAGTCAGTGGCAGCCGAACCAAACGATATCGGAGTCGGCCCTCGAGAAGGGCATTGTCACCAACGTGATATCAGCCGCTGAATATCGAAACACTGGATTCACCAAGGCCACAATGCGCGGAGTCGTTTTTCACGAGGCAGATGAGATATCTGAACGTTTCCAGCTAGCTAAGCGGCTACTCGAGAGCCCAGAGCGATCTATCAACTACCTATACATTCAAGAGCTCGACCAACTTGGGCACATCAAAGGTTGGGAGTCAGACAGTTGGAGAACCCTGCTGGAGCAATTGAACGGCATGTTGGAGGGTTTCACTCATTCGATCCCAAAGGATGCCGGTGTAGTCATAACGGCTGACCACGGAATGCTCGACACCGCAGATCACAAGCGAATTGAGCTCGACGAGCTTCTGAGGCCAAGGGGTATTGAATTTGTAGGTGGCGACACTCGGAGCATGTACCTGTATCTAAAGCCAGATGTCGACAAGAACGAACTCCTTCAAGAACTAGAGACTTACCAACAATTCAGCGCATACGATGCAAAGGCTCTAGTAGATGCCGGTTTACTTGGAGAGCTGGGTCCACAGGCCAGAGAGAGGATCCCCGACCTGGTGCTGCTTGCGAAGGGCAACAACACTCTGTACCACTCTGATTTTTCAAAGCCTCGGTCCTATCGAATGATTGCTCACCACGGAGGGCTTAGTGCTCAGGAGTTACAAATCCCCTTGATCCGGTTCAACATCTGAACTGGTTCCTAGAACAATTTCGTCCCAGCTCGGAAGTGAGGCTCGGCCTTTCGCGCTAGCCGGTTTGATCTGATTTGTGGCCGCAGCCCTGCGTGCTCGAAGCTCTTCGACCAAGTCGTGCACCGATGCCGCAGGCTCGGGTTCGGCTGACGGAGTTGCTTGC
>DLOY01000084.1:53532-123792 GCA_002478545.1 Micrococcales bacterium UBA7472 | reverse complement strand
CGTTCACTAGAAATTGACTTAGCCAGCTCCTGAGCAGCTGGACTTACTGGGTCAATTAATCTGGTTTTCGGGTCAAAGTGCCATTTGAGGCTGTTACCGGCAGTGAGGATCCACTTATCCGCCGGCTTTGTAACTTCAAAGTCAGGGTTTGGGTAGGTCTGCGCTACGAGCTCGCCGAACTCCTGCATCTTCGAGCCATTAGAAACTTTGGTGGTGAGGGCTTGCTTCAGCACAAACCGAAGCTCATCCAAGATTGGAGCGGCAAATGGGAGGACTGCTTCAATCGGAACATTGAGCTGTTGAGCGACCTCCTGCGGGGTCTTGCCGGAGCGAATAGCGCTCTGCACATCCTTTGGGCTGACGCCAGAGCTAGCAATTTGCGGCACCCGCTTTACGGCCTCTTTCAAGGACTCGTCGATCAGAACCCGAGCTCGCTCTCCTGATTCCGTTTCTAAAATCAAGAAATCGCTCTCGCGAGTGATGAACCTCAGCTCCATAGCCG
Organism: Micrococcales bacterium UBA7472; assembly: GCA_002478545.1. GTDB lineage: Bacteria > Actinomycetota > Actinomycetes > Actinomycetales > Microbacteriaceae > Aquiluna. Next base: position 123,290 of record DLOY01000084.1, on the reverse strand, counting down.
CCTCCTTTGATGAAGTCTGGCACCCCAGCTCAGAACACCGCGGCATCTTGCTCGGTGAGTTTGCTAAGAGAATTCCACTGACGGCGTTTCCAACTTGCTTTTATCAAATGACTAGGGCATGCTTCACGCCGAGGAATGGAAAGGGATGCTCTATGGCTACTGATTACGACGCTCAGCGTAAGAACGATGACGATACGGAATCTCTAGACGCAATCAAGGAGCGCATTCCTTCGAAGCCAACAATCAGCGAAGACGACGCTGACAATGTTGATTCTTTCACCATTCCAGATGTAGTGAACGAAGAGCTCGAGGTAGTGATCCTTCCGCTGCAGGAAAATGAATTCACCTGCATGAGCTGCTTCTTGGTTAAGCCTCTGAATCAGATGGCTTCAAAGACAAAGCTAGGCCCGATCTGCACGGAGTGCGCTAGCTAGCTGGTTTGCTCTACGCGTTGAAATCAAGAGATACGGTGTCGGATCTGTCGGATCCACAATCTCTAGCTTGATCATCGTTCCGATGTCTCCCCGCAGCAGCATTCTGGCATTTGCATTCAACCCCGGACCTCGCTCGAAACGGGTGGCTTGCTGATCCAAGACCAAAGCCTCGCCGATGATTTCGCGCGGAATGCGGAAAGAACCCGCTTGAAGCTCCGAATCCGTTAGGGAAATCTTCGGAGCGAAATAGGTTGCCATTCCGAATAGGAGTGTGGGAACTGCAATCCCAAGCGCCAAAGCAAGATCAAAGCCAAATGGCAATGCAGCAAGAGCGACCATCGGACCGGATAGTGACAACGCCAGATATGTTGTCGGGGCGGGGAGAAGACGCTCTTCAAAAACAAGGTGCACGCAAATAGATTACGCTGGCGGGGTGAATTTAGACGTGCTCATCATTGCCGAAGAGGGCTTTGAACCCAGCTATGCAAAACCAGGTGACGCGGGTGCGGATCTGCGTTCCACCGAGACCCTGGTGCTACAACCGGGAAAGCGTGCCCTGGTAAAGACCGGTGTGAAAATCGCAATGCCTGATGGCTACGTGGGTTTGGTTCATCCACGATCTGGCCTCGCAGCGAAACATGGCGTTACCGTTTTGAACACCCCCGGCACCGTGGACGCCGGCTACCGAGGTGAACTAATGGTTACCCTGATAAATCTCTCAGATGAGGATTTCCAAATCACCAGAGGTGATCGCATCGCACAGCTGGTATTTCAGCGCGTCGAGCGAGCGACGTTCCACCCGGTGCAAGATTTGCCAGAGAGCTCCCGCGGTGAGAGTGGCTTTGGCTCGACAGGTCGAAGCTGATGGCGAAGCTTGAACCAAGTGACCGAATTGAAAATGGTCCGTTCGACGTAGCCGAAGTCGGTGTCTTGACCCCTTACCTGGATTTCGGGTCGCTGCGAATTTCGCCACAAGCAGGCATCACAATCAAGGCGGATGTCGATGATCAGTCCAAGCGCATAGTGTCGCTTTCGCTTGAGCAAGATGGGCACCGATTGCAAATCCAGGCGTTTGCCGCCACAAAGTCCGAGGGCCTGTGGGATTTCACCATGAACGCTATTGCCAAAGGCATCGCAGAGCAAAATGGTCTAGCCGAGGTCATCCCAGGGGCATTAGGTCCAGAACTTCGAGTCCAAACCTCCGTAACTGAAAACGGCAAGCGATTCCTACGCGAATCAAGATTCATCGGAGTTGATGGGCCGCGCTGGTTTCTCAGGGGGGTACTGACTGGACCTGAGATCTATCAACCGGAGACCTATTCAAAGCTAATCGCGCTTTACAGATCGGTAGCTGTCAACCGCGGCGACACAGCCCTGCCTCCGGGGGAGCTACTACCAATCACCCTCCCGACGGCGAATGAGTAAAAGAGATCAGGTAGCGGGTCGGCTTGGCCTCGCGAAAGAAGGAGAGGACTTAGTACTCACTGGATCCTCACTACTGGCCTCAATCGGCGGCCCACTAGGAATTTTGGAGGCAGTTCTTCCTGCCACTGCGTTCTCAGTAACCTACGGCCTCAGTCGTTCTGCCATTTGGGCCGTCTCGGCTGCCGTGGGGCTCTCATTCGTATTCATCTTGATTCGGCTTTTTCAACGCAAGTCACTGATGCAGGCTTTGATAGGTCTGGCCGCAGTTGGACTAGCGGCCTTCCTGGCGCTTCGAGAGGGTGGCCAGGCCTCTGACTACTTCGTGCCCGGCTTTTTCACGAATGCTTCATACGGTTCTGTTCTTCTGATTAGCGTCATCCTGAAGCGGCCCATTTTGGGATATGCAGGGCAATTCCTATTCGGCCTCGACCACTGGCGAGCCGATAAACCACTTAGGCGCAAATTCCAAGTGATCACTCTGATTTGGGTCTTGTTCTTCTCGCTTCGACTCTTGGTTCAGGTACCGCTTTACTTTGCTGACCTAGTCGAGCAATTGGCGATGGCCAGAGCGATCATGGGCGCTCCCGCGTATGCAGGCTTGCTGGCGCTGACCTGGGTTCTACTTAGACGAATCCAGCAGGCAAAAGCGGTAGATTATTCGAGTAACTCTGGAGGAAATACACATGGGTAAAAGTTTCCAAGCTAAGTCACTGTCGGTTGCCGGCAAGGACTACAAGTACTACAGCATGGCTGAGCTGGGGGCGCAAAAGCTTCCTTACAGCCTAAAGATCCTTCTAGAGAACATGCTCCGCACCGAGGATGGTGCGAACGTGACCAAGGCTCACGTTGATGCCTTGGTGAATTGGGACCCAAGCGCAGAGCCTGACACTGAAATTCAGTTCACTCCCGCCCGCGTGATCATGCAGGACTTCACCGGTGTCCCTTGCGTCGTCGATTTGGCAACCATGCGTGAGGCTGTAGCTCAGCTTGGTGGTGACCCACAGCAGATCAACCCACTGGCTCCCGCCGAGATGGTCATCGACCACTCGGTTGTGATTGACATCGCAGGCTCTCCGGATGCTGCTGAGCGCAACGTCGAATTCGAGTACCAGAGAAACGCGGAACGTTATCAATTCCTTCGCTGGGGTCAAACAGCCTTTGACAATTTCAAGGTCGTTCCACCGGGAACTGGAATTGTCCACCAGGTAAACATTGAGTATCTTGCCCGAACCGTAATGACCCGCGAGATCGATGGTGAGCTTGTTGCTTACCCAGACTCCTGCGTCGGAACCGATTCACACACCACCATGGTCAACGGACTGGGTGTTCTTGGTTGGGGAGTAGGAGGCATTGAAGCCGAGGCGGCAATGCTCGGCCAGCCAGTCTCCATGCTCATTCCAAGAGTTGTCGGATTCAAGCTCACCGGTGAGATCCCGACCGGAGCGACCGCGACTGACGTTGTTTTGACAATTACTGAGATGCTGCGCAAGCACGGAGTGGTCGGTAAGTTCGTTGAGTTCTATGGCAAGGGTGTGTCTAAGGTGCCACTTGCAAACCGTGCAACTATCGGAAACATGTCCCCAGAATTCGGGTCCACCGTCGCTATCTTCCCAATCGACGAGGTCACCCTGGACTACCTTCGCGTTACCGGTCGTTCTGAGCAAGAAGTTGCGCTGGTTGAGGCATACACCAAGGCACAGGGGCTTTGGCACGACCCATCAATCGAACCGGTCTATTCCGAGTACCTCGAGCTTGACCTATCCACGGTTGTACCTTCGATTGCTGGTCCAAAGCGACCACAGGACCGAATTGAGCTCTCAAAGGCCAAGACTTCATTTGAGCAGGTGCTACCGACCTACGCAGGCGAGCAAAGCAAGCCCGCAAAGGTGGAAGGTAAAGAATTCACCATCGATCACGGTGCAGTGACAATTGCCTCAATCACCTCTTGCACCAACACCTCCAACCCATCGGTGATGCTTGCGGCTGGCCTTCTAGCAAAGAAGGCAGTAGCTAAGGGTCTGAAGGCAAAGCCTTGGGTAAAGACCTCACTCGCCCCTGGTTCAAAAGTTGTCACCGAGTATTACGCCAAGGCTGGGTTGACGGAGTCGCTAGACGCCCTTGGTTTCAACTTGGTTGGCTATGGTTGCACCACCTGTATCGGAAACTCAGGTCCGCTGAGTGACGAGATTTCAAAGGCGATTAACGAGAATGATCTAGCCGTAACCGCTGTTCTTTCTGGAAACCGCAACTTCGAGGGTCGCATCAACCCAGACGTGAAGATGAACTACCTTGCATCTCCACCGCTGGTTATCGCCTACTCTCTAGCTGGCACGATGGACTTCGACTTCGAAACCGACCCGCTCGGCCAAGACCAGCAGGGTAACGATGTCTTCTTGAGAGACATCTGGCCATCCCCGGAAGAAGTTCAATCCACGATTGACTCTTCGATTAATTCGGAGATGTTCAAGACCCAGTACGCATCTGTGTTTGATGGTGACGAGCGCTGGCGTTCACTGCCGACCCCAAAGGGTTCGATCTTTACCTGGGATGAGAATTCAACCTATGTCAAGAAAGCTCCATACTTCGACAACATGAAGCTCACGCCAGAGCCAGTTTCCGATGTAATCGGAGCAAGAGTCTTGGTCAAGCTTGGAGACTCGGTCACAACCGATCACATTTCACCTGCAGGATCGATCAAGGCAGATTCTCCAGCTGGAAAGTACCTCACCGAGCGCGGAGTTTCTCGAGTTGATTTCAACTCCTATGGCTCAAGACGTGGTAACCACGAGGTGATGATTCGCGGAACGTTCGCAAACATTCGCCTGCGTAACCAGTTGCTTGACAATGTAGAGGGTAGCTACACCAGAGACTTCACCAGCGCTGAGGGTTCGCAGAGCTTCATCTTCGACGCCTCCGAGAATTACCGTGCGCAAGGGACCCCGCTAGTTGCTCTTGCAGGCAAGGAGTATGGTTCCGGATCTTCACGCGACTGGGCTGCCAAGGGAACCAGTTTGCTTGGCATCAAAGTTGTGATTGCCGAGAGCTTTGAACGAATCCACCGATCAAACCTGATTGGTATGGGCGTGCTCCCGCTACAGTTCCCGAAGGGGGAGAGCGCTGATTCACTCGGCCTTGACGGCACCGAGGTGTTCGATGTCACCGGAATTGAAAAGCTCAATGAAGGCGTAACTCCGAAGACCGTGCGTGTGGTTGCCAAGCCTTCCGAACACTCTCCGGCCGGTAAGTCAATCATCGAGTTTGATGCCATCGTCCGCATCGACACCCCCGGTGAGGCCGACTACTTCCGAAACGGTGGAATCCTGCAGTACGTCCTTCGATCCCTGGTCGCCTAGGAATCAACTAAATCCAATTTGGGTTTAGGTAAAGATGGATATTCTTCGCAGGGTAACGAAGCCCCAGGTCCTCAAGAGCCTCAGCGACGCTGAGCTGAGTGCGCTGTGTCAGGAGATCCGTGACTACCTAGTCGAGTCCGTATCAAAGACTGGCGGTCACCTCGGACCGAACCTAGGTGTGGTTGAAACCACCGTTGCAATTCACAGGGTTTTCGATTCACCGAGAGACTCGATTGTTTGGGACACTGGACACCAGAGCTACGTACACAAGCTGCTGACCGGTCGCCATGACTTCTCAAGGCTGCGTCAGAAGGACGGCATCGCAGGCTATCCGCAACGCAGTGAGTCAGAGCATGACATTGTCGAGTCTTCTCACGCCTCATCCTCCCTCTCTTGGGCAGATGGGATTAGTCGCGCCTTCAAGTCAACCGGTCAGGATAGACATGTTGTCGCTGTTATTGGTGATGGTGCACTCACGGGTGGCATGGCGTGGGAGGCTCTGAACAACATCAGCCACGATAATGACCGCAAGCTGGTTGTTGTCGTAAACGACAACGGTCGCTCCTATGCACCGACCATCGGTGGATTTGCAAAGACTTTGAACGCCATTCGCACCGAGGGTTGGTACAAAAAGGGCTACCGACTCTCCAAGAAGCTGTTTTACAAATTTGGATTCCTAGGAAGAGCGGTATTCGATGCTGCCCACGCAGCCGGACATTCGATAGTTACCGAAAATGCACCGCAGGGAATCTTCCCTAACCTTGGAATCAAATACATAGGACCCATCGACGGCCATGACCTAAAGGCGATGGAAGAGGCCCTCCAATTAGCAAAGAGCTACGGTGCACCTGTGATTGTGCATGCGATTACCCAAAAGGGCCGAGGCTATAACCCGGCACTTGAGGATAAGGCCGACCAGTTCCACGCGGTTGGCCAGATAAACCCCGAGTCCGGCATGCCCATCAAGGTAAGCGGCAGCAAGTCATGGACTGGTGTGTTCGCTGACCAAATGGTCCAAATCGGCCAGCAAAACCAGAATGTAGTCGCCATTACCGGCGCAATGTTGATACCGGTTGGACTTGATAAGTTTGCGGCCGAATTCCCTGACCGAACCTTTGATGTGGGGATTGCAGAGCAGCACGCGGTCGCATCTGCTGCAGGTATGGCGTTTGGGGGATTGCACCCCGTTGTTGCGATTTATTCAACCTTTCTAAATCGCGCCTTTGACCAACTTCTCATGGATGTTGCACTGCACAAGGCAGGAGTCACCTTCGTTCTAGATCGTGCTGGAATTACTGGCCCAGATGGAGCCTCGCACCACGGTGTCTGGGATCTGTCTATCCTTCAGGTAGTCCCAGGTATTAGGCTTGCCGCCCCGCGCGATGAGGCGACGCTGCGCGAAGAGTTGCAAGAGGCTATTGGCATCAACGATGCCCCGACCGTGATTCGTTTTCCAAAGGGTTCGGTGGCAAGCAACCTTCCAGCCGAATTCCGCACGGAGGATGGCGTTGATGTGCTGCACCGATCAGCCAGCAAGGATGTTTTGATCGTCGCAGTCGGACCCTTTGCGCACACCGCGATGAAAGTTGCCGAGTTACTGGCCGCACAGGGCATCGGTGCAACGGTGGTTGACCCGAGATGGATTGTTCCTGTCCAAAAGAGCATCATCGATTTTGCGGCCGAGCACCGGCTGGTCGTGACCCTTGAGGATGGCGTTCGAGTCGGCGGTTTTGGAAGCCGAGTACGTCAGGAGCTAAGAGCAAACGGCGTTGACACTGGACTCAACGAGGTGGGAGTTCCAGCTGAATTCCTCGAGCATGCAGAGCGTGAGGAGATTTTGGAGCGACTAGGTCTTACTCCACAGGCCATAGCTCACGAAATCGTTGCTCAGGTGGTTGGCACCAAAGTGCCTCACGCTAAGCCTCTAGAGGGCGAGAGAACTCAGCTTGGATCAGAGGCGCAACTAGGCTGACCTGCCAATTCCGAGCGCCAAGCTGCAATAGCTGCTGGGCAATGTCGTTCTCGGGTGCGAAACAGACCCTTCTGAGGAAGTCTGGCGTCAGCAAATTCTCAACGGGGATTCCGAGCTCCTCAGCTAGCGCTACCAACTTGGGTCTTGTGCTTTCCAGGCGCTGGTGAGCCTCAGGAAAGCGCTTTTCCCAGGATCGATGGTTTGGGATGCCATTACCGCGCTCCAAGGGGGTCAATTCAATCTCTAGATCCTTGGCCGAAGCAATAGCCTGCCACCAGTTCCCGAGCATCGAGCGTGATGCTCGGCCTTGAAACTCTCGATTTCCCGCGAGCTCAGATTTGGAGGTCGGTGGGGCATTGACCACAGCCATGATGGCTCGGTCCGGAATCAAACGCCCCGGCGCGGTGTCACTCTCGCGTGCGATTCGATCTCGCTCCAGCCACAGGCTTGCCGCGATTTTCACGCGATCCAACTCCTTCACCTTGCTCAAACCAGGCAGATTGCGCCAAGGCTCTTGTGGCTGTGGCTTGGGTTTGAAACTGAGCAGGTGCTCGAATTCCTCAGCGATGAATTGAAGCTTTCCCTGCTCCTCCAGAAGCTTCTCAAGTGCAATCCACAACTCGGCCATGACATCGACATCAAGCGCTGCATAGTTGAGCATCTCATCGCTCAAGGGCCTGAGCGACCAGTCTGAGGCACTGTGCTCCTTGGCAAGCTCTAGACCAAGGAGCTCCTCACAAAGCGAGCCAAGGCCGACCCTGGCTAGGCCAGCGATGCGAGCGGCAAGCTCAGTATCGATCAACTTTTTCGGGTAAAGCCCGAGCTGAGCCAGGCAAGGTAGGTCCTGAGTAGCGGCATGCAGCAGCCAGGTCCTTGGATTTAGTTCCGCTGCTAACTGCTCTGTCCACGAAGCTGAAACCTCGTCTAGGGCAACTGGGTCAATCAAGAAGATCTCTTTGTCAGTGGCGATTTGAACCAGGTAGGCCTTTTGAGAGTATCGAAAGCCACTGGCACGTTCGGCATCTAATGAGAGAACCTCGACCCTGGCTATTTCAGATACGCAGCGTAGAAGTTCTTGTTCATTCGTAACGCCTGAAACAGGAAGTCGGGGAGCGGTGAGCTTCAACCAAGCCTCACTACTTTGCTGTCCTTGGGGGGCAAACCACTGATTAGTGCGAGCAGTTCAATCCAACCCTGGAGGTGAGGCTTCAGATCGAAGCCAACCGGCGCCCAAGACGCCCGAATTTCAAGCTCAGCGTGTTGAGGCTGTGTTATCAAGGACCCGTGACCGGTTGATACAACTGTGGTTGTGGTGCCAGCCTCGTAGGCAAAGCTTGCGCCGTTCTGAGTCAAAGAGTCCCGAAGCCATTCCCAGGGCAACTGGGAGAGGTACTCGTCCTTTGCCATCTCCAGCTCGATGGGGGATTTTGCATATCCGATGATGCGAAATTCCGAATTCCAGCCCTCTGGAATTTGCGGATCGCGACAGAAAACCAGTCGGCTTACACCGTGATCTGACTCTGTCTGATGACGAATCTCAGCTGAGATGGCAAATGATTCCGGTGCGATTCCTTTGGGGGATGGGATTTGAGTGAGTTCGATCTCCTCCCTAGTGGCAACCTCCGTCAATGACGCGAGCATGCCTCTAAAGGGTTCGCTTATTTCGGAAAGGTCTAACTCCACTCCAAAAAGCTACTCCTGATGCGGAAAATGGGCTCTGTGCCACGCCGCTAGCGGCAGTAGGCGATTACCAAATCATTCACTTGAACCTCATGCAAGACAGCTAGTTTTTGCTTTTCACAGAACGAAGAAATACCGGAGCGTTCGAGTGAGCTTACCCAGATTCCCAATCCAAGCTCTTTGCAGGTTGGCAGCAGCGTGCTTGGGCCGAGTTCCAGATGAATCCGCTTGAAATCAAGAGCCAAAGCTTGAATCGTTTTAGACATTGAGGCAACCTCACCCAGCTCAATGAATCGCTCAGGTAAATCGAGGCCGACTGGCGGTGCGAGTCGTGAACGAGAGAACACCGCTAAATGGGCTGATTTTGGCATCCGATATTCTTCGGCCCGATAGGTCTTTCCAGTGGTCACGACCAAAGAGGCATCCCTGCGCAGCGCCCTCAACCATTCAAGATCGGTCGGCCCGCCAAGTAGCTTTGATCCACCCATTTCATCGGTGGTGTCCCCGTCAGAATCAACCACCAAACTGGCCGTGATTTTTGAACCCGCGAGCATCGCGGCTAGAAAGCTATCTGCTAGCACGGCGGGACCGAAGCGGTCGCTAACTGGCAGCAAGCTCCCGAGTCTTTCTTTTGATGCGCGCCAGCATGCCGCGCATGCCGCGAACGCGAAGCGGGGAAATCAACTGATCTAAGCCAAGCTCCGTCGGAAAATCATCCGAAACTGAGAGTATCTCGGCGGCAGTGAGGCCATTCAGGGCAGTGTTCAAAGCAGACGCAAAACCCCGAGTGGTTGGAGCTTCCTTGGGTGCCGAGAAGAACAAATCGATTTTCTCCGAGTCACCTTCAACCGCTATGAATACCGGTGCCTGGCACTCCTCAACTCGCTCCAAGAGCTCAGGATGCTCTCCGAAGCGGCTATCGAGCTCTGGCAGCGCGTCCGCATACTCCAATAGCATCTGCAGTCGGTCATTCCCAGTCAGCGACTGAAAGTCGTCAACGACCGCGCTTACCCTTTCGTGCACTAGGCCAATACTCCAGGCTCTTCACCTTGAACGACTGGAACAGCAACGAGGTTTCCCCATTCGGTCCAGCTGCCGTCGTAGTTACGCACATCTTTGACCCCAATTAGGTACTTGAGGGCGAACCAGGTCAGTGAGGAGCGCTCTCCGATTCGGCAGTAGGTGATGAACTTCTCAGACTCACTGAAGCCCGTCTCGTCCAACAAAACCTCACGCAGGCCGGCTACAGGCTTGAAAGTTCCGTCCTCCTGCACACACTTGCCCCACGGGACATTTTTCGCAGAAGGAATGTGTCCGCCTCTGGCAGCTCCCTCGTTCGGGTAGTCAGGCATGTGTAGCCGCTCTCCGGTGTATTCGGGGAACGAACGAATATCTACGATTGGTGATCCCGCGTGCTTCAGCACGTCGTCACGGAAAGCTCTGATCTGAGAATCCTCGCGCTGAACCACTGGATAGGTTCCCGCAGTCACCGGATCGATCTCGCGCGTTAGCTCGCGTCCCTCAGCAACCCACTTCGCACGGCCTCCGTCGAGAAGTCGCACATCCTGGTGACCAAATAGCTTGAAAACCCAAAACGCGTAGCAAGCCCACCAGTTGGACTTGTCTCCGTAGAGCACCACGGTGTCGTCTCGAGAGATGCCCTTGCGCTGCATTAGAGCGGCAAAGCCAGCACCGTCTAGATAGTCGCGCCGGACCGGATCATTTAGCTCAGTGTGCCAATCGAGTTTGACCGCACCTGGAATGTGTCCGGTGTCATACAACAAAATGTCCTCATTGGATTCGACGACCTTGACCGATGCACGGTTCTGCGCCAACCACTCGGTGGTTACTAGAACTTCGGGGTGGGCATAGCCTGCGAACTTGTCTGACACTGAAACTCCTAAAGATTGTCTAAACTTGCCCCGACGAACGGAGCCTGTGTGCTAGAACCAGCAAAAAATCAACCAAATTCCTTGGTTGGTGTGGTTCCATCCACCGCTACTGAAGAGCTTATTCGACAGTTGGTACCACCGCCGGAGTTTGTCAAAGCCCACTTTGAGAATTACCGTCCAGACGCCAATTTTCCCTCTCAGCAAGCGGCTGTGGAACGCTCGAAACAATTCGTAACCGGTCCCGTTCGAAAGCTGTTTTCAAAATCCGAGGCCATCCCAGGTATCTATTTGGACGGTGGCTTCGGCGTTGGCAAGACCCACCTTCTAGCCTCGATCTACCACGCCTTCAATGGTCGAAAAGCCTTTGGCAGCTTCCTCGAATACACCTCACTCGTTGGTTATCTGGGGTTCAGCCAGGCGGTAGCGAGCTTTTCAAGCTATGCACTGATCTGTATCGATGAATTCGAGCTCGACGATCCAGGCGACACCATGCTGATGTCGAGGTTTCTGAAGGAACTTAGCGAAAAAGGTGTGCGCTTCGCGGCAACCTCCAACACGCCACCAAATGCGCTCGGTCAGGGCAGATTTGCCGCCGAGGACTTCAAACGTGAGATCCAGGGTTTGGGGGAGCGCTTTGAAATCGTGAGCGTCGATGGTGAGGATTACCGACACCGCGACAGCAGCCAAGACTCCAGGAACCTCAGTGAATTAGAGCTGCGCGACTGGATTGGTTACCAGGAGGATGGCTACCTTGAGGATTTTGACGCCCTGCTGGCCCACCTCGGGACACTCCACCCTACAAAGTTCAGAAAACTAATTGACCAGGTTGGCTCCCTTGCCATCAAGAACCTGCACCAACTCGAAGATCAGGTCGCAGCGTTGCGCTTGGTGAGCTTTGTTGATCGGCTTTATGAGCAGCAGATACCGCTGCGAACATCAGGCAAAGTGCCTGCTACCAAGGTCTTTTCGGAAACCATGATTTCGGGCGGCTACCGCAAGAAATACCTCAGAGCAGTTTCAAGAATCGGCGCGCTCTGCGAGCTTTACTGACCGAGCTAGTTTGCGGTAGTGCTTGCCGCGCCAACTGGCAAGGAAGCCGCCAATTGCCATCGAAATTAAGCTGCCAAAAATCACGGCGAGCGTCGCTTCGGCCAAGACCTCAGGGTTGTCGGCAAATGAGAGATTCGTCATCAACAGCGAAACGGTGAACCCGACGCCCGCAATCGCAGCTACCGCAATAAAGTCAGGCAACTTCAGGGTAAGCCTGTCCTGGGGCGCAGCAAGCTTGTTGGCAAGGTAGGCCAGCAAGGTGATGCCGATGATCTTGCCCGCCGGCAGCGCAATAGCAATAGCTGGGAACACCACCGAAACATCCTGAGCGAAGCTTGGAAGAGCAATTGCAACCGCAAAGAACGCAAACACGGGAAGCGCAATTGAATTGGTCCATGGCTGCAACCTTGCGGTGAGCGAATGAGTCTTTGAGGCTGGGATGATCAGACCCAACACCACGCCAGCAATTGTCGCGTGAACCCCAGACTGATAGACCGCGTACCAAAGCAGCAAGAAGGTAATCACTCGAACTAGGTTGATAGGAATTCGTTTCTGCTGTTCCAAGGCGCTGTGCGCGAGGGCAATTGCAGCTGCTATCAGTAGCCATTCGACTTTGACCTGATCGGTATAGAAAATCGCGATGATGCTGATTGCGACCAGGTCATCAAATATGGCCAGCGCGAGGAGAAACACTCTGGCTGACTTGGGCAATCCAGCACCGAAAATTGCCAGCACGCCTAAAGCGAAGGCGATGTCCGTTGCGGTGGGTATTGGCCAGCCGCTTGCCAGTTCGGTCCCCCAGGTGAGTGCGAGGTAAATAATTGCTGGAACCGCGACACCACCGATTCCACCCAGCACGGGGACAAGGGCGGTCTTGAACTTGCTCAGCACACCGAGTCGAAGCTCATACTTCAGCTCGAGGCCGGCTACCAAAAAGAAGACTGCCAGCAGCAAGTCAGAAACCCAGTGTTCTACAGAAAGCTTTAGCCCAATTGCCTCGAGACCAACGTAAGAGTGCTTGAAGTCAAGGAAGCTCGAACCGACGGGGGAGTTGGCGATTACTAGACCTGCAACCGCCGCAGCCAGCAACAATAGGGCGGCGGACTTATCGCTTTTCAAAACCACTCCTCGGGCATCTTGAAACACAACCGTAACTCAAGCTCGATTTTGTAACCCAGCTGAAACTATCCAAGTGTCTGACCGTAATCGGTCACTTTGATGATTGTCCCATGGCGGCCCAGGGGTTGGCCATTTGATAACTCAAAGTGAGGTGGACATGTTAGGAACCGGAGAACTAGCTTTCGCAGTGATCTCAACTGCGTTGGTGCTCTTGATGACGCCAGGTTTGGCGTTCTTCTACGGAGGCTTAGTCAAGGCGAAGTCTGTAGTGAGCATGATGATGATGAGCTTTGGGTCGCTCGCCCTAATTGGAGTGCTGTGGGTGCTTTACGGATACAGCATGTCCGCGGTAGAAAACCCAACCGACTTCAGCGGTAACCCGTTCGCGAGTTTCGGCCTAGCTGGTCTTGACAATGAGGGTCTCGTAGGCGCAGCTTACGGCGCGACCTTCGCAATCATCACTGTTGCCCTGATTTCAGGATCGATTGCTGACCGCGCTCGATTTGGAGCCTGGTTGGTATTCGCGGGTATCTGGGCGACCGTTTCCTACTTCCCGGTAGCAGCTTGGGTATGGGGTGGCGGATGGATCATGGAACTTGGCACCTGGCTAAACATGCCTAGCGTCATCGACTACGCCGGTGGCACCGCAGTGCACATCAATGCCGGTGCAGCCGCGCTTGCTCTGGCAATCGTGTTGGGCAAGCGCTTTGGATTCGCGAAAGGCATCATGCAGCCTCACAACGTCCCGTTGGTTTTGGTCGGTGCGGCACTTCTTTGGTTTGGCTGGTTCGGCTTCAACGTTGGTGCTGAGTTCCTAAATGGACTTGAGAATGCCGGCTTGATCACCGTGAACACTCTTGGTGCGACCTCCGCAGCGATCCTTGGCTGGCTAGCCATTGAAAAGCTCAAGGAAGGTAAGGCAACCTCGATCGGTGCCGCATCCGGCGCGGTTGCAGGTCTAGTGGCAATTACCCCAGCATGTGCCAGTATCACCCCCGGCTACGCGATTTTGCTTGGCGTTATCGCCGGTGCACTGAGCGCTCTGGCTGTCGAGTTGAAGTTCAAGCTTGGTTACGACGACTCGCTTGACGTAGTGGGTATCCACCTGGCAGCTGGTCTAATTGGAACCCTGTACCTCGGCTTCTTCGCAACCGACACCGGTCTATTCACCGGTGGCGACTACGGCCAGTTGGTGGTTCAGGCAATCGCGGCCTTCGGAGTTCTAATCTATGGATTCCTTGCAGCGCTCATTATCGGATTTGCAATCGAGAAGACCATTGGCTTCCGAGTGAAGTCTGAGGATGAGATTGCAGGTGTTGACCTAGTGGTCCACGGTGAGGCCGCCTACAGCTTCGGCCAGGATCCAGAACGCCGATAATCAAAAACAGCGTGAAGCGGTGGGAGCAATCTCACCGCTTTTCGCTTTTTTGACAACGAGTTGGAATTATGTGGCATAATTTTCAAGTTCTCTGTCGAGAGCAATGCGGATGTAGCGCAGTTGGTAGCGCATCACCTTGCCAAGGTGAGGGTCGCGAGTTCGAGTCTCGTCATCCGCTCTCAGACACCTGAACGGTGGAGTGGCCGAGAGGCGAGGCAGCGGCCTGCAAAGCCGTGTACACGGGTTCGAATCCCGTCTTCACCTCTCACCACAAAAGACGGGCGATTGGCGCAGTGGTAGCGCGCTTCCCTGACACGGAAGAGGTCACTGGTTCGAACCCAGTATCGCCCACGAGCAGCACCTCAACTCGCCTCACAACCTTCATGTAATGGTTGAGGCGAGTTTTTACTTGGTTAACAAACCTGAAAGATTTGCGGGGTATTTTTTACCCCATGGAACTCAAAATTCAGCGCCGACTAAGAGTTGGCCTAGCCGCTGTTGCGGCAACCGCACTCAGTGCTCTCACCCTGAGCACTCCCGCCGTCTCAGCAGAGACTTACTCGATCCCGACCGCTCCGGCCACCGTTGCAGTTTCCCAAGCAGTGGGCGGTCTTCGTGTCAACTGGAGCGGCGTTGATGGCGCTCCAGATGTCACTCACTACATCGTGAGCGCTGGTCAGGGCTCTTGCCCAGTAATCGTTGGCGCAGGGTCACGAAGTGTCCTACTGCCGACGCTGTCCACAAAATCCATGACAGTCCAGGTTCAAGCGGTAAACGAATATGGCATTTCAGCCGGCGCTAAGGCCGCGGCAGTAAGCCCAATTAGCGTCTCGACTAAGCACAAGAGCGTTCAGATCCTGCAGCTCAGCGATTTCCATGGACAGCTTGAGCCAAACAGCAGCTTTGGCGCTGCCCTTCTTGCTGCCAACTTCAAAGCGGATCGCGCTGCGGTTGCGGGAACATTCACCGTCTCCTCGGGCGATAACATCGGCGCTGCGCCACCTATTTCCTCGCAGTTTGCGGAGGTTCCAACAATCGAGGGCATGAACCTCATGGGATTTGATGTCTCCGGATTTGGAAACCACGAGCATGACCGCAACCTCGCGCACCTGCGTCAAATGATTCGCAAGTCCGATTTCACCTGGGTTGCATCGAACTATTCGACACTGAAGGGTCTTGATGCAGGGGATGGAAAGCGAGCCAAAACATACACAGTCATCGAGCGCGATGGGGTAAAGGTTGGCTTCATTGGCATCAACACCTCACAGACCGTTGAGCAGGTAATGCCGGGCAACCTCGACTTCACCTACGCTGGCAAGAAGGGCACCGTAGCCATCACGGACGATGCACCTGGTATTGACCGAGCAGTTTCAGCCGCAAAGGCTGCAGGCGCACATGTAGTGGTTGCACTGATCCATGAGGGATGGAACACCAACCAAGACGGCAAGGCAGTGGGTCCGCTGATTGACTACGCCAAGAGCCTCAAGGGTGTCGATGTTGTGCTTGGAGCACACTCGCACCAGACGTACTCTTCTGTTCACAACGGCAAGCTAACCGCGATGGTTAGGAACGCTGGAGCGCAGTACAACCGAATTCAGGTTTGTGTTAACACCGAAACTGGCAAGGTTGTTGGCTCCTCCAATGAACTAATCACCACCGCGAACGCTAGCGTCAAGACCCCAGATGCCACGACAGCTACCATGGTCACTCGGTTCAAGAGCTCACTAAATGCCAAGATGGATGTGAAGGTTGGCCAGGTTCAGGTGTCAACCCCAATCGCCGGTACTCCTCCGGTTCAGCGAAGCGGTGAGCATGTTTTCGGCAACTGGTCTGCCGATGTAGTTCGAGCCAAATATGGAACTGACTTCGCGCTTATGAACGGTGGCGGAATCCGCTCAACCTTCCCGGCTACTACGTATGTCCCAGGCGACAAGACGATTAAACGCCCAACGGCAGGTAACGCTGAGGGTCCGTGGGATGTCTTGCTGGGTGACGTTTACACCATTCACCCATTCGGCAACGTCTTCAGCACGATTGAAGTGACCGGAACCCAAATTTGGGCTGCTATGGAGAACGGTGTTTCACGCTACCCAACCGATGGTCGCTGGCCACATGTTTCAGGAATGAAATTCACTGTCGACGTATCGAAGCCAGTTGGCTCGAGAATCGTTTCGCTAGTGGACCTGAAGGGAAATCCGATTCCAAAGGATGGAACCAAGTTCACCCTGGCCCTGACCGACTTCGTTGCAAAGGGTGGAGATGGCTACAACATGTTCGACATCTCAAAGCTCAACGTGCGTGACCTTGACGCTGAAGTTCTAGTTGAGGCTCTAAAGGCTGATGCCGCAGCAGGCAAGGTAACCCAGATGAAGCTGGATGGCCGAACCACTGTGATCGGCAAGTAGTCGCTGCATAGAGACAACCCCCGGGGGATTACCTCGGGGGTTGTTTTTTGGACTATGCCTTGAGCTTCAGAACCTTTGCAGTTGCAGATAGGGTCTTTTTGGCCAACGCCGGATCGGCATTTAGCTTCTTGCCATAGGCGGGGATGAGCTTTCTAAGTTCGGGTTCAAACTTCGAAAAGTGCTGTGGATAAAACTTCTGCATCACATCGAGCATCACGCTCACGCTCACAGACGCGCCTGGTGATGCACCAAGAAGTCCAGCTATGGATGCATCCCTGGAGCTGATCACCTCGGTGCCAAACTGCAAAACTCCGCCGCCCTTGACGGGCTTAATTACCTGAGCGCGCTGACCGGCCTCGTAAAGCTCCCAGCCCTGGAGATCTGAGTTTGGAACGAAATCCTTCAGACTCTGCAGCTTTTGCTTCTTAGATTTCAAGATTTCAGTGACTAAGTACTGAACTAGGGAGAAGTTCTTTAGAGCCACGGAAAGGTAGGGGATGATGTTGGCTGGCCTGACCGAAAGTGGCAGATCTAGGATCGAACCGGACTTTAGGAACTTTGGGTTCAGTCCCGCAAATGGTCCGAACAGCAAAGATGTCTTACCGTCAACCACTCGGGTGTCTAGGTGGGGCACGGACATTGGGGGAGCGCCCACAGCTGCCTGGGAGTAAACCTTGGCGTGATGCCTCGCCACCACCTCAGGGTTGTCGGTCCTGAGGAAGTGCCCACTGACCGGGAATGTGCCATACCCCTTGATTTCCGGGATGCCGGCCTTTTGCAAAAGCTTTAGCGCCCAGCCGCCAGCTCCGACGAATACCTTTTCGGCCTTAATTATTCGACCCCTGGCGTTGCCACCAGCGGTTAGTCGCCAGGTTTTGTCCTGATATTGATAGAGCTTCTTGACCTCAGTGCTGGTTTGAACCTCAACACCCTGGACTTTGAGCCATTCAATGAGCTGTCTCGTGATCGCACCATAGTCAACATCTGTGCCCTGGTCTATGAAGGTGGCCGCAAACTTCGAATCCTTACGACCCTCAACGATTAGCGGAGCCCACTTAGCGATCGCCTTAGGGTCCTCGGAATATTCCATCCCGGCAAACAACGGCTGATCCTTCAAAACTGTAAAGCGGCGCTTCAGGTAGTCAACATCCTTGTCGCCAGTAACAAAAGTCATGTGAGGGACCGAGCGAATGAAGGTCTCAGGAGAGGAAAGGATGCCCTCTTGTACGAGGGTTGCCCAGAATTGACGCGAAACCTGAAACTGCTCGTTGATTGCGATCGCCTTGGAGGCATCTGGCAAAGAGCCATCCTTGCTATCTGGCATGTAGTTAAGTTCACACAGCGCTGCGTGACCTGTGCCGGCATTGTTCCAAGGGTTAGAACTCTCTTCAGCTACCGACTCGAGCCGTTCAAAGAGGATGATCTTGGCTTCAGGGTTGGTCTTTTTGATGAGCACACCGAGGGTTGCACTCATGATGCCGCCGCCAATGAGCGCGACGTCGAAGCTCTCTACATTTGACACAGCTACTAAGGGTAATGGCTAAGCGAAGACTGTCACGCCTAAAAGAGCACCAATTCCGTAAGAGACAACCATGGTCAGCACGCTCACGATTACATTTCGCAGGATTGACTTTCGTCTAGATGCCCCTCCGCGTTCAGCTGCCCACCAACCAGTTAGGCCGAGGGCAACAACAACTGCAACAACTGTCACTGGAACTCGATTTTCTTGCCAGGGCCCAAGTACAGCAAGAAGTGGCAGTAGGCCACCAGATGTAAAGGCTACGAACGAAGCCCAGGCCGCAGTCCAAGGGCTGGCTGCAATCTCTAGATGGTGTCGGCCATAGGCAATCTCAGCATCTCGTTGTGCGCTCACCGAGGTGTATTCGCCTCCGGCCATAGAAATTGCACCTGCCGCTAGTGCCGCGATGCCTGCCAGTGCGACAGTAGCTCGATCCGCTCCAGCACCGGCTATGCCCATCACCACACCAGCGATCGAGATCACACCGTCGTTCGCCCCCAAAACCGCTGCACGAAGCCAGTTGAGCTTGTGCTCCAGTTCATGCCTTGATTGATCTGTCATGGGTGCAGATTACACAGTGTCAAATTGCCAGCACCAGCAAGGTTTACCTAACCAACCTCGGTAGACTTTGGCGGGTTAGGAGTCATCTTGCAGGTCACTATAAATGGCGTTAGCACCGAGTTAGAGTCAGGTGTTGATGGCTTCAAGCTGTTTCAGGACAAGTCCATCATCGCGCTTGAAGTCAATGGCGAATTGAAGGACCTGTCCTACAAGCCGCAGGCGGGCGATGCCATCTCGGGAGTCAGTATCGACTCTGAGGCAGGGCTTTCAATCCTGAGACATTCAACCGCGCACGTCATGGCTCAGGCGGTCCAAGAGCTCTTCGATCCTGCCAAACTCGGAATTGGCCCACCCATCAAAGATGGTTTTTACTTCGATTTCGATGTTGCAGAGCCATTCAAACCAGAGGACCTAAAGCGCATTGAGAAACGCATGAAGGAACTGGTAGGTAAGTCACAGCGCTTTATTCGTCGCGAGGTAAGTGATGAAGAGGCAAGAGAGCTGATGAAGGACGAACCATACAAGCTCGAACTCATCTCTCTCAAGAGCTCAGACGTTGGTGAGGGTGCAGCGGAGGTTGGTGCAGGACAGCTCTCGGTTTACGAAAACCTCAATCCCGATGGCACAGTTGCCTGGAGGGATCTCTGCCGCGGACCACACCTTCCAAACACCCGGATAGTTGGTAAGGCCTTTTCGCTGTTGCGTTCAGCGGCCGCCTACTGGCGTGGCAACGAGAACAACAAGCAGCTGCAGCGCATTTACGGAACAGCATGGTCCTCACAGGAGGACCACGATGCCTACATGCTCAGGCTCGAGGAGGCGGCAAAACGTGACCATCGCAAGCTGGGCGTAGAGCTCGATTTGTTCTCGTTCCCGGATGAAATCGGATCCGGACTTGCGGTATTTCACCCGCGCGGAGGGATCCTAAGGCGAGTCATGGAGGACTACAGCCGAAAGCGTCACGAGGACGCCGGTTACGAGTTTGTCTACTCGCCACACATCACAAAATCGACCTTGTTCGAGACTTCCGGTCACCTGCAGTGGTACTCGGATGGCATGTTCCCGCCAATGAAGCTTGATGCCGAGTTTGACGATCAAGGTCAACTCAAGCGAGCCGGAGCGGACTACTACCTCAAGCCGATGAACTGCCCGTTCCACATTTTGATTTTCCGCTCGAGGCAGCGTTCGTATCGTGAGCTGCCACTGAGAATGTTCGAGTTCGGCTCGGTTTATCGCTATGAGAAATCTGGCGTTCTGCATGGCCTAACCCGAGTGCGCGGCATGACTCAAGATGATGCCCACCTGTTTGTAACCAACGAGCAGCTTGAGACTGAACTGACCAGCGTTCTCGATTTCGTGCTGGGACTGCTTCGCGATTACGGGCTAAATGACTTCTACCTCGAGCTTTCAACCCGCGATCCCGAAAACCCGAAGTTCGTCGGTAGCGATGAAATCTGGGATCGTGCGACTAATACTCTGCAGTCAGTGGCAGAGCGGTCTGGCCTTCAGCTGGTTCCAGATCCAGGTGGAGCAGCGTTCTACGGCCCCAAGATTTCAGTTCAAGCTCGGGATGCTATTGGTCGCACCTGGCAGATGTCCACGATTCAGCTTGACTTCAACCTGCCCGAGAGATTTGACCTCGAATATGTTGGAAGCGACGGAGAGCGTCACCGCCCGATCATGATTCACCGAGCGCTGTTTGGTTCGATTGAGCGCTTCTTCGGAGTGTTGACTGAGCACTACGCAGGGCACTTCCCGCCATGGCTTGCTCCAGTTCAGGCTGTGTGCATCCCGGTGGCAGATGAGTTTGCGGATTACCTCGAGGACTTTGCCGCTGAGTTGAGATTGCATGGAGTCAGAGTCGAGGTCGATCGCTCAGATAACCGCATGCAGAAGAAGATTCGTGACCACACTTTGCTCAAGGTGCCGTTCATGATACTTGCTGGAGCAAGAGACGCCGAGTCGGGCACCTTTAGCTTCCGATACCGCGATGGTTCGCAAACTAACGATGTTCCAAGAGCAGAGGCTTTGCAACTGATCCTGGATGCCATAGAGCAGAAGCGACAGGTCTAATTGACTGAGTTTCTAGAGGGATTCTCGGCGATGAAAGACAACTTCGAGCGGCTGTGGACTCCACACCGTCTCGTCTACCTCCAGACTGGGCAGCAACCTGCAGATGAAGACTGCCCGTTTTGCCACGCTCCAAACAAGACCCCGGAAGAGGGCCTGGTGGTTTATAAGGGTGAGACCTGTTACGTACTGATGAACCTCTTTCCCTACAACACCGGACACCTTTTGGTTTGTCCCTATCGCCACGTTGATACCTACGACAAGGCGACCCGGGAAGAGATTGCAGAGATCGGCAAGCTAACACAGCAAGGAATGCGCTCTCTGAAAAAAGTGTTCGGCACTCATGGCTTCAACATCGGAATGAACCAAGGCGAGGTGGCTGGAGCAGGAATTGCCTCTCACCTTCACCAGCACATCGTTCCAAGATGGAAGACCGACGCCAACTTCTTCCCAATCATCGCTCAGACCAAGGCTTTGCCTAGGTTGCTGGGTGAAGTTAGGGAAACAATTGCAAACAACTGGATAACCGAAGCTTAGGATTTAGGCATGTCAGAAGAATTTCTAGAAGCAACCCCACTCGTTAAGCGCGGCCTAGCAGAGATGCTAAAGGGTGGCGTGATCATGGATGTCGTAACCCCGGAGCAGGCAAAGATTGCCGAGGACGCCGGAGCAGTTGCGGTGATGGCTCTTGAGCGCGTCCCTGCAGACATTCGCGCCCAGGGCGGCGTTGCGCGCATGAGTGATCCAGATTTGATTGACCAGATCATCAACACCGTGTCCATTCCAGTTATGGCGAAGGCTCGTATCGGACACTTCGTCGAGGCCCAGGTTTTGCAGTCCCTAGAGGTTGACTACATCGATGAATCTGAGGTGCTATCACCTGCAGACTATGTAAACCACATCGACAAGTGGCAGTTCGAGGTTCCATTTGTTTGTGGCGCTACCAATCTTGGTGAGGCACTTCGCCGCATCACCGAAGGTGCCGCAATGATTCGCTCTAAAGGTGAGGCAGGCACCGGCGATGTTTCCGAGGCAACCAAGCACATCCGGACCATACTCTCTGAGATTCGTGCGCTCTCTGCCAAGACCGAAGAGGAACTCTACGTTGCAGCCAAAGAGCTGCAGGCTCCATACCAGCTTGTGCGCGAGGTTGCCAAGACTGGCAAGCTCCCCGTTGTACTGTTCGTGGCCGGTGGCGTTGCAACCCCTGCCGACGCAGCCATGATGATGCAGCTTGGCGCTGACGGAGTATTCGTTGGCTCTGGAATCTTCAAGTCAGGTAACCCAGCGGCTCGAGCAGCTGCAATCGTAAAGGCCACTACTTTCTACGATGACCCTGCTGTAATTGCTGAGGTCTCGCGTGGATTGGGTGAGGCGATGGTTGGAATCAACGTAAATGACCTACCAGCCCCACACCGACTTGCGGAGCGTGGCTGGTAATTGCGAATCGGCGTCCTGGCGCTGCAAGGAGACTTTCGCGAGCACCAAAACACCCTGACTGAATTAGGTGTTGAGGCCGTAAAGGTAAGAACCAAGTCAGACTTGGATTCAGTTGATGCTCTCGTAATTCCCGGAGGCGAATCAACGGCAATCTCAAACCTTGCCAAGAGCTTCGGATTGATTGAACCATTGCGTGAATTCGCAAAGCAGAAACCTGTATTGGGAACCTGTGCCGGTTTGATCCTGCTCTCTGACAAGGTTGAGGGAGCTATTCAGGGTCAAGAGTTCATAGGCGGATTGCCAATCAAGACGTCCAGAAATGCCTACGGAGGTCAAACTCACTCGTTCGAGGCTGACGTTAGCTTTGGCTCTAGAACCGAGCGGGTAGCGTTTATTCGTGCCCCAAGAATCCTAGATTCAGGGAGCGCTGAGATCCTGGCCCGCTTCAACGGCGATGCAGTTGCAGTGAAAAGCGGTAACCTGTTCGGAGCCAGTTTTCACCCCGAAATCACAGGCGCAAAGATTCTCCACAGTCTGTTCGTAGACGCGGTGCGAGAGAGTCAGAACAAGTAATTTAGAGGAACTATGTCCGGTCACTCCAAATGGGCAACCACAAAGCACAAGAAGGCTGCCAACGACGCTAAGCGTGCGAAGCTGTGGGCCAAGCTCATCCGCAACATTGAAGTCGCAGCGAGAATCGGCGGCGGTGACATCGACGGCAACCCGACTCTCTATGACGCGGTCTACAAGGCTCGCAAGAACTCAGTTCCCAATGACAACATCGAGCGCGCTATCAAGCGTGGTTCGGGTGCCGATGACGGTTCAGTCGACTACCAAAACATCATGTACGAGGGCTATGGACCCGGTGGTGTTGCCATCATGATCGAGTGTCTAACTGACAACAAGAACCGCACTGCTGCTGAGGTAAGACTCGCCGTCACCAAAAACGCGGGCAACATGGCCGACCCAGGCTCAGTTTCCTACCAGTTCGCGCGTAAGGGGATCATCGTTATCAATGGTTCCAACGAGGATGCCATCTTGGAAGCGGCTATTGAGCACGACATAGAGGATGTTGCCCTGGTCGGCGAGTCGCACGTACTTACCTGCGACCCAAGTTCAATCGTTGCAGTTCGCACTACTTTGCAAAACGCCGGCATTGATTATGAATCAGCCGATGTTGAGTTCGTGTCTTCTTTGAAAGTCGACCTTGATGCCGACACTGCTGAGAAGGTCATCAAACTCATCGATGCTGTCGAAGATCTTGACGACGTGCAGACCGTCTACACCAACATGGATGTTTCGGCAGCGGTTCTGAGCGAGCTAGAGGCCAGGGGATAAGTGATCATCCTCGGAGTTGACCCAGGACTCACGCGGTGTGGGTTTGGGGTTATCGAGTCCGAGGGCACCAAGCTCATCGACTTCGGTCTATTCACCTCAGATGCTGGCACTGATCCAAGAGACCGCGTCGGCAAAATTGCCTCCGGTCTCAAAGATGTACTAATCCGGCACAAGCCAAACGTGATCGCACTTGAGCGGGTTTTTGCTCAGGCAAATGTGCGTTCGGTAATGGGCGTGGCACAAATCTCAGGCTCTTTGATGCAAATGGCATACGAACTAGAAATACCTCTGCAGTTCTTCACCCCGAGTGAGGTTAAGGCTGCCGTCACCGGCAATGGAAGAGCAGATAAGGCCCAGGTTGGTCAAATGGTGGCCAGACTTGTGGGCCAAGAGATTCCTGGTCCACCGGATGTTGCCGACGCCGTCGCGGTTGCGATTTGTGGCGCAAAGCGCGGAGGATCGGTTGGCACCGCGGCTCAAAAGAAGTGGGTTGCTGCCGCGAAGGCTGCCAATCGCAGAATAGGTTAGGGCTGTGATTTCTTCGCTAACCGGAGAGCTGATAGCGCTCAGCCTCGATCGAGCTCACCTAAGCGTTGCGGGAGTGGGTTTTGAAATCGCTATTACCCCAAGACACTCACTCACTCTGAAGTTGGGGGAGAAGACCACCCTTCACACTCGGTTAATTGTGCGAGAAGACGAACTGTCGCTATACGGGTTTCTCTCTGCCTCGGAGCGAGAGCTATTTGACCAGCTGGTATCGGTAAATGGAATTGGCCCAAAGCTTGCTCTGGGCGTTTTGGCAGGTATGCCCGAAGAGTCTTTGCGCTCAGCCATTTCCAATCAAGATGAGGCCGCATTTCGCGCCATCTCGGGGATTGGTCCGAAGACCGCAAAACTCATCATCCTTCAACTAAGCGGCAAGGTGACGCTTGGTTCGGGCAAGTACCCGGCTGTCATGCAGGCGCTTACCCAACTGGGTACAAACGAATCCAAGGCGCAACAGATCATTTCCTCACTCGAGGCCGGGCTGGATGATTCGAAGGCTTTGAAGCTAGCGCTTGCAAAGCTATCCGCTGGAAAGCTAGGCCAAATTGAGTGACGAGGAACGCGAGCTTGAAGCTCGCCTTCGGCCGGCATCGCTTGGGGAGTTTGTTGGTCAGGCCAAGGTTTCTGGTCAGCTATCTCTAATTATCAACGCATCGAAAATTCATGAGCGTCCGGTTGATCACGTGCTGCTTGCCGGACCCCCGGGGCTGGGAAAAACCACCCTGGCCATGATTGTCGCTCACGAGTCTCAGCGACCATTGCGCCTCACCAGCGGACCGGCAATTCAAAGCGCAGGCGATTTAGCTGCAATTCTCTCTGCGCTGCAGTTTGGAGATGTGCTATTCATCGATGAAATCCACCGCATGTCCCGCTCTGCCGAGGAGATGCTCTACCTTGCCATGGAGGACTTCAGAGTTGACGTGATGGTAGGCAAGGGACCCGGTGCGTCCTCAATTTCACTTGAGCTCGAGCCGTTCACTCTGGTTGGCGCAACGACCAGGAGCGGAATGCTTCCAACTCCACTGAGAGACCGCTTTGGGTTCACGGCTTTTTTGGAGTACTACTCCCAAGACGAACTCGAGTCTGTAATCGTTAGCTCCGCTGGAAAGCTTGGGTACCAGATAACGTCAGAGGCTGCTGCACTTCTGGCGTCTCGCTCCAGGGGAACACCGCGCATAGCCAATCGACTTCTTCGCAGAGTCAGGGACTTCGCACTGGTGAACGGAAGCAATGAAATTTCGGTGGATCACGTGCTCGAAACGATGAGAATTTTTGAGATCGATCAGGCAGGACTTGACCGAGTAGACAGGCAACTGCTGGAACTGTTGGCCACCAAGTTTTCAGCAAGACCAGTTGGTCTTTCCACTCTTGCCGTTGCCTTGGGGGAAGAGCAAGACACCATCGAGGCCGTCATCGAGCCATACCTGATTCGACAGGGTTTGCTTCACAGAACCCCAAGGGGCAGGGAGATAACCGAAGCTGGCAAGGCACACCTGGGCAGTGTTCTGAGCTAATTGGCTTTCTCACCTATAATTTCGGGGTATCTGTCGGTAAGGAAAGCTTTTGGATTACATTCTGCTTGGCGTGCTCGCTGCGATGATTTTGCTTCTGGTTAGCCAGAACCGTAAGCGTCGCAAGGAGTCTGAGAAACTGCTTTCAAGCCTTACCGAAGGTGCCAAGGTAATGCTGCACTCTGGCATCAAAGGCAACATCGTTGCTATCGAGGGAGATGACCTCGTGGTGGAGACCACCCCGGGAGTAAAGCTCACCGTAGTGAAGCAAGCGGTTCGCTCAGTCGAAACCGCAACTGAGGGGAACTAGTTTTGGAAAGAAGCACGGAACAGTCAGCAAAAAGAAAGCTGACTTGGGTTGCCGGAATCGCAGCCTTTTTTGCAGGTTTGCTGATTTGGGGCAGCGCTAGCGGCCAGGTTGGTGCATCACTCACCCCTGAGCTAGCGCTAGACCTCCAAGGTGGAACCCAGATCATCTTGACCCCGACAATTTCCGATGGCAGTTCAGCTACCTTGGAGCAGCTAAACCAGGCCGCCACAATTATTCGCCAGCGTGTCGATGGATCGGGTGTTGCCGAGGCCACCGTCACCGTGCAGGGTGAGCAGAACATCGTCGTTGCAATTCCTGGTACTCCAAGCGAAACCACTCTGCAGCTCATCAAGGCCAGCGCACTACTTGAGTTCCGCCCCGTGATTACATTGGCTGCCAACACCCCTGTTACCGAAAGTGCGGCTGTCGACTACGAATCGCTGAGCGATACCCCAGCCACCGAACCGGTAAATGCTTCGGATGCAGCTTGGGTGACCGACCGCGTCAAGGCGCAGTTTGAAAACCTCGACTGCACGAAGGCTTTCCGTGAAGCTGGTCAGGTTGACGACCCAGCCAAGCCACTAGTCACCTGTGACGAGACCCTGATTTACAAATACATCCTCGGTCCGGTTGAGGTCCAGGGTCTAAACATTTCAGATGCGTACGCCGGAACTATCACTACAACCACCGGTGCTTCAACCAACGACTGGGCCGTAAATCTCGAGTTTGACGCTGCTGGTACCGAGGCTTTCGGCTCCGTAACCTCTCGACTGTTCGGTCTTGCTTCACCGCAAAACCAGTTTGCAATCACTCTCGATGGCGTTGTTATCACCGCACCATCGACTAACGCAGTAATCACCAACGGCCGTGCACAGATCACCGGAAACTTCACCCAGGAGACCGCAACCGTTTTGGCCGACCAGCTGAAGTACGGTGCATTGCCTATTGGATTCGAAGTTCAGTCTCAGGAGAACATTTCCGCAACCTTGGGTGACGAATCACTCCGTGCCGGTTTGATCGCTGGTCTGATTGGTCTGATCATTGTGGTCATCTACATGACCTTCACCTACCGCGGCCTAGCCAGCGTAGTTCTAGGCTCATTGATTGTGGTTGCTCTGCTGGTTTACCTGGCAATCGCCTTCTTGTCTTGGCGCCAGGGTTACCGTCTATCGCTAGCGGGTGTTGCCGGTTTGATTGTGTCCGTGGGTATCACAGCGGACTCGTTCATTGTCTACTTCGAACGTATTCGGGATGAGCTTCGCGATGGCAAGTCTCTCGAGGTCGCAGTTGAAGCTGGTTGGAAGCGCGCCTTCAGAACCATCCTGGTCTCTGACGCCGTAAGCTTCACCGCAGCTGTGACTCTTTACCTACTCACCAGTAGCTCGGTTCGAGGATTCGCATTCACCTTGGGTCTGACAACACTTATCGACCTATTGGTCGTAGCTCTGTTTACCCACCCAATGGTTCAACTGTTGGCTCGCAACAAGTTCTTTGCTTCTGGTCACAAATGGTCAGGCTTCGACCTCAGCGCGGCTAAGGCCTCATACAGAGGTAGGGGAGAGTTCCGAGTTGCAACCGGTGTTGCCGAGGGTAAGGTCCTAAAGGCTTCAAAGGAAGCACAGAAGCGTCAGACGATCGCCGAGCGCAAAGCAGCGGCAGCAAAGGGCAGTGATGAGTAAGTTCAAAGAGCTTGGAAACCAGCTTTACTCTGGTGAGCGTTCCATTGACTTCGTTGGCCGTCGCAAGCTCTGGTACGCGGTAGCGCTTGTAGTAGTCGTTCTGTCGGTTGCCCTGCCTGCAGCTCGCGGAGGATTCAATTTCGGTATTGAGTTCCGCGGTGGCTCTGAGTTTCGCCTAACCAACACCCAAGAGCTCCCACAGAGCCTCGCAGTTGAGGCAATTCAAGAGGTTGTTCCTGGAGTCCAGGTCGTTGTTACCGAAGTTGGAGCAAATGACCTGCGTATCCAGACCGAGCAGCTTGCAGACGTTGAATCAGAGGAAGCTCGACTAAATCTGGCCGAAGCATACTCGGTTCCTTCTGAAGAGGTCGCCTCTAGCTTCATTGGTCCAAACTGGGGTGCGGATGTAACTCGCCAGGCTCTAATTGGTCTGGTTGCGTTCTTACTGATTGTCTCAATCCTGATGGCCCTTTACTTCCGCTCCTGGAAGATGTCTGCCGCAGCACTGCTTGCTTTGGCCCACGACCTCATCATCACCATCGGAATCTACGGAGCGGTTGGCTTTGAGGTCACCCCAGCTGCCGTTATTGGATTCCTAACCATCCTGAGCTACTCGCTCTATGACACCGTGGTGGTCTTTGACAAGGTTCGTGAAAACACCCTTGAGATTGAGTTCTCTGAGACCCGAACCTTCGGGGAGATGGTTAACCTGGCAGTGAACCAGACCCTAGTTCGCTCGATCAACACGTCTATTGTTGCGGTTCTACCAGTCGCATCGATTCTTTTCATTGGTTCGGTGCTACTTGGCGCAGGAACTCTGCGAGACATCGCACTTGCGCTGTTTGTTGGAACGATTGTGGGTACCTACTCCTCAATCTTCCTAGCAGCTCCGGTTTATGTTCACCTTCGTGAACGCGAACCAGCCTTGAAGGCAGCAGCCGACAAGGTGCTAGCGGCACGCGCGTAAGATTCTTCCTAAGCAATAGGAGGTCTCATGAGCGATATTGCATCCTCACTGAGATCTAGGCTGCCGAGGATCTTTACCCGATCATCGACCGCCTATTCGCAAGACCTCGCCGATCTAATTCGCATCGTCAGAACCAATCATCCCAAGGCAGACGCCGCCTTCATCCAAAAGGCCTACAAGACAGCCGAGTTTCACCACTCGGGACAGAAGCGAAAAAGTGGTGAGGATTACATCACTCATCCGCTCGCG
The DNA here is from genome assembly GCA_002478545.1 of Micrococcales bacterium UBA7472. Classification (GTDB taxonomy): domain Bacteria; phylum Actinomycetota; class Actinomycetes; order Actinomycetales; family Microbacteriaceae; genus Aquiluna. The sequence continues at coordinate 94,392 of DLOY01000084.1, read as the reverse complement.
GTCGCAAGGATCCTGGCCGACTTGGGGTCCGGTCCGGCAACCATTGCGGCAGCACTGCTACATGACACTGTGGAGGACACCTCCTACTCGATTGAGCAGGTGAAAGCCGAATTTGGTGAAGAAGTAGCACTCCTGGTTGACGGAGTAACAAAGCTCGACAAGATGAGCTTTGGAGATTCGGCTCAAGCTGAGACCATGCGCAAAATGGTCGTAGCGATGTCCAAGGACATTCGGGTTTTGGTTATCAAGCTAGCCGACCGCCTGCATAACGCTCGGACCTGGGGTTTCGTTGCTCCCGAGTCTGCTCGTCGGAAAGCTCAGGAAACCATAGAGATTTACGCGCCGCTGGCGCACCGCCTCGGTATCAGCACCATCAAGACCGAGCTAGAGGACATCAGTTTCGCGGTTCTCTATCCCAAGGTTTACGAAGAAATAGTGAACCTCGTCGGTCAGCGCAATCCCTCGCGCCAAGAGTTCACAGAACGAGTCATTGAGGAAATTGACGAGGAGCTACGCGAAAACCGCGTCAAGGCAAAGATCGATGGTCGCCCAAAGCAGTACTACTCGATTTATCAAAAGATGGTTTTGCGCGGTCGCGAATTCGATGACATCTACGACCTGGTTGGTATCCGAGTAATTGTTTCCAGCGTCAGGGACTGCTACGCCGCACTCGGTGCCATCCACGCAAAATGGTCACCGCTGCCGGGCCGTTTCAAGGATTACATTGCGATGCCCAAGCTGAATCTCTACCAGTCATTGCACACCACCGTGGTTGGTCCTGAGGGTCGAGCCGTAGAGATCCAGATTCGAACCCAGGATATGCACCAGCGTGCTGAGTACGGTGTTGCTGCCCACTGGAAATACAAACAGGGTGCTGGTAAAGCAGAGCAGGAAGTCGACCTGGCGTGGCTCAAGCAGCTAAGCGACTGGCAAGAGGAAACCTCAGACCCAACCGAGTTCTTAGACAATCTTCGTTTTGAAATCGGAGCAAAAGAGCTCTATGTCTTCACTCCTAAGGGCAAGGTAGTCGGTCTTTCATCGGGCTCTACGCCGGTTGACTTCGCCTATGCGGTCCATACCGAGGTTGGTCATAAGACCATTGGTGCAAAGGTTAATGGCCGATTGGTGCCGCTTGAAAGCAAGCTCCAAGCTGGCGATGTGGTTGAGATTCTGACCTCAAAGTCTGAGAGTGCGGGCCCAAGCAAGGACTGGCTGAACTTTGTTGGTTCACCCCGTGCCAGAGCAAAAATCAAGCACTACTTCACCGTGGAGCGACGGGAATTGGCAAGCGAGGAGGGCAAGGAGGCTCTCACCAAAGCGCTTCGCAAACAGGGTCTACCGCTGCAGCAGATCTTGAACTCAGATGTCATCTCGAAGATTGCCACTGAGCACAAGCTCGCCGACTCGAATGCGCTATTCACAGCACTGGGACAGGGCCAGATCTCAGTTACCAGCGTGATCGAGCGCATCAAGGTAATCCAGGGCCTGAACCCTGATCCGGATACCGAAGAGATCCCGATTCAAGCCCCAAAGTCGCTACGTGGGCCAAGGAACCCCAATCAAGGCGTTTTGGTGAAGGGGTCACCAGATGTGCTGACCAAGATGGCCCGCTGCTGCACCCCAGTTCCTGGAGATGAAATCACCGGGTTTATTACCCGTGGTGATGGGGTGTCCATTCACAGAACCGACTGCAAGAACGTTGGATCTTTGAATAAGGACAGAGTCGTTGACGTGAGTTGGTCGGAGAACTCCAGAGGTGTCTTCATGGTTCAGATCCAGGTCGAGGCCTTGGACCGATCAGGATTGCTATCTGATATCACCCGAGTGCTATCGGAGAATCACGTGAACATCCTTAGCGCCTCGGTCTCAACTTCTAGGGATCGAGTGGCGCTCAGCAGATACGTATTTGAGATGGGAGATCCGTCTCACCTCGACCACCTGCTAAATCAGGTGCGACGAATCGAAGCGGTTTACGACGTTTATCGCGTGAAGAGTAACTAAGGGACTTAGTCAACAGCCTTCTGAGCAGCCTCTAGCCAAGCCTTTCGAGCGTCAATCTGAGCCTGCAGATCCTTCTTCTTGGCCGCTGGAGCCTTAGCCAGGTCGGCTTCTAGCTCTGCGATGACTGCCTCAAGCTGCGTAACCAGAGAATTCGATCGAGCCTTGGCAGCTGGATCGGATCGACGCCACTCGTCAGCTTGCGCCTCGGAAATGGACTTCTCGACCTTGCGAAGTCGCTCTTCAATCGACTTCACCTGGTCGCGTGGCACGTGGCCGATCTTGACCCAGCGAGCTTGAATGTCGGAGAGAGCAGATTTCGCCTTGGCTAGGTCCTTCACATCAATCTTCTCGGCCTCGGCTAGAAGGGCCAGCTTTGCCTGCAAGTTTTCCTTCTGAGAGACCGCTAGTTCGGCGTCCTTAGCCTTCTTGTCGCTGAAGATTGCATCGCCGGCTGCCCGGAAACGTGCCCAGAGGGCATCCTCAACCTTGCCAGCCTTTGGTGCGGCCTTCCAAGCATCTTGCAGCTTGCGATACTCGTTAGAAGCATCGCCACCCTTGGCCACTAGCGCCTCGGCCTGCTCAACCAACTTGCTCTTCGCACTCTTTGCCTCTTTGAACTTTGAGTCCAGTGTTGCAAAGTACTGACGACGGCCGGTTTCAAACTTGGCCCTTGCCTGAGAGAAACGCTTCCAGATTGGATCGGTTAGGTTCTTGGCGACTTTAGGTCCAGTCTTTTGCAACTCCTGCCAAGCGGTGAAGAGCTCAGTCATCTCTTGAGCGGACTTCTTCCAGTTGATGGACTGCAGGTTGGAAACAATCTGCTCGGCCTTAGCCGCAATCTCTTCCTTCTTGGCCATGGCCTCGGCAATGGCGCCTTCGCGCTCGGCCTTGAGCTTCTCCGCGGCTTGGTCGATGGTCGGAGCCAGCTTGGCTAGACGATCACGCAAATTCTGAAGGTTACCTACTGCCTTTGGCTCAACCAGCTCTGCAGCGATGTGGTCATGCGCCGTCTTGAGGCTCTTGGCGTCGGTAACACCGGATGCAATGCGCTGCTCAAGGATGCGCAGCTGTGCCTCCAGGTCTTCAAACTTGCGCACGAAGTAGCCAAGCGCTTCTTCGGGAGAAACATTCGGATACTGACCAACCTGACGCTCAACGCCAGCGTCGATTACAAAAACATTGTTCTCTGCGTCGACGCGACCAAACTCGTTGCTAGACAATCTGTTTCTCCTTGGGATTGAGGTTTTACTCTACCGAAATACCGCTCATCAAAACCGGCTCGGCTGGACTTCCATCACTTGAACCATCGGACGTGCCCTTGGCAGCAATTGCCTTGACTGCATCAAGGCCCGAGGTCACCTTACCCATGATGGTGTAGCCACCGGCTATGTCGGAGGGAATCATGGACTCGTCATAGACGATGAAGAATTGAGAACCCATAGACGAACCGTCACTGCCCTTGCGGGCCATGGCGATAACGCCCTCGGCGTAGGTGTCATCGGCTGGTGCGTTTTCGATCGGGCCGAAGCTATAACCCGGACCGCCGGTGCCATCTCCAGAAGGGTCGCCACACTGCAAAACATAAATACCCGCAGTGGTCAAACGGTGACAGCTCACGTCTTCATAGAAACCGTCTTTGGCCAAGGTCACGAAGTTCGCAACTGCCTGAGGGGCAAGGTCACCCGCAAGTTCGAATTTGACCTCCTCACCATTTAGCGAAAGGGCACCGTTCCAGACTCGGTTCTCAGCTAGCGCAGGATCTGGAGCTAGGGAGGCGGTGTCAGACTGAGTCGAAGTCTCGCCCTCAACAAGATCATTCACGGTTGGCACGTAGCCGGGTCCAAAGTTGAAGTAGACCAGCTGCCCCGCAAAAGCGATTACCAAGGCGGCCGCAGCGGAAATTAGAGCGAGTCGGTTGTCCTTAGGTGCGTTTTCGGAGCGACGCTTCACGAGCTCCTGTTTTGCTTGGAACGCGGCTAGCTTTTCGTTGTTTTTCATGAAAACCTCACAGTGAGTGACGACTGGCAATTCTAGGCGTTGCCTACAATCTGTTTGTGGACAAACCGCTAGCAATCCGAATGCGACCAAAAAGCCTTGAAGAGGTACTTGGTCACAACCGGCTGCTGGCCGAAGGTTCTCCAATCAGAAGGCTCATTGAAGCCGAGCAGGGAGGTGCCTGGAACTCCATCATTCTCTGGGGACCTCCAGGCAGCGGTAAGACCACCATCGCGAGACTACTGGTGGAGAGCAAGGCTGCGGAATTTGTAGAACTCAGCGCTGTCAGTGCCGGAGTAAGCCAGGTTCGAGAAGTGATTGACGCTGCCAAGCGACAACGCGAAGTTTTTGATCGCCCCACAATTCTTTTCCTCGACGAAATCCACCGCTTTTCCAAAGCTCAGCAGGATTCCTTGCTTGGCGCAGTTGAAAGCGGGGTCATCACTTTGGTGGCAGCCACCACCGAGAATCCATCGTTCTCAGTCATAAGGCCGCTGATATCGAGATCCCTTGTATTCCAGCTTGACCCACTCGGCAAAGAACAACTACTTAGATTGCTGGAAAGAGCCCTCAAGGACGAACGAGGTTTATCAGGACTATCAGCTGACTCAGATGCTCTTGACTACATCGCTGAAATCGCCTCCGGAGATGCGCGCCGAGCCTTGACGCTTCTCGAGGCAACCGCGAGTGTTGGAGCAATCACACTTGAAAATGCCAAGCGGGCAAGCGCGAATCAAATCGCTTACGACTCTCAAGGTGAAATGCACTACGACACCATAAGTGCGTTTATAAAGTCCGTTCGAGGTTCGGATGCCGATGCCGCCATCTACTATCTTGCGCGCATGATTAAAGGGGGAGAGGACCCCAGGTTCATCGCCCGAAGACTGATGATTCTGGCAAGCGAGGATATTGGACTGGCTGACCCGGGGGCACTTTCAATGGCGGTGGCAGCCGCTCAAACCGTGGAGCTGATCGGTATGCCGGAAGGCAGAATCCCGCTCGCTGAGGCAACCGTTTACCTCGCCCTGGCACCAAAGTCCAATCGCGCATACCTGGCAATTAATAATGCGCTGCAAGATTTGGAAACCAACTCGCTGAAGCCCATTCCCGCGCCGCTCAGGTCCACCGGAGCGGTTGGGTATCAGTATCCGCACGACGATGCCAGGGGAGTGCTGAAGCAGACTTACGCAGAGCTGGAGAAGCGCTACTACGAGCCTTCGAACCACGGTTTTGAAAAGACGCTCGCTGAGCGCGTCAGGCAAATTGACGAAATTCTTGGCAAGTAGTGACAGCTTTTAGCTCGACTGGTAAGCTTTGCAAGTTGTTCTGATCCAGCGGCTGGGAGAGGAACAAGTCCCAATACCAAAATTCGAAAGGTACCTTTTTGTCAAAGACAACTAGAACCCGTAGCAAGACCCGTTTGTCGCGTTCACTCGGAATCGCGCTAACTCCAAAGGCTGCAAAGTACATGGAGAAGCGTCCATACGCACCTGGTCAGCACGGCCGCACCAAGCGCAAGTCCGACTCTGACTACGCAGTTCGTCTGCGTGAGAAGCAGCGCCTGCGCGCACAGTATGGAATTCGCGAGGCTCAGCTTCGCAAGACCTTCCAGGAAGCCAAGCGCACTGAAGGTCTAACCGGTGAGAACCTAGTAGAGCTGCTAGAGATGCGCCTTGACGCTCTCGTGCTGCGCTCCGGTTTCGCTCGCACCATGGCTCAGGCTCGCCAGATGGTCGTACACCGCCACATCTTGGTCGATGGTCAGCGAATTGACCGTCCATCCTTCCGCGTGAAGCCTGGACAGATGATTCACGTCCACGCCAAGAGCGAGAAGACCGAGCCTTTCCAGGTTGCAGCAGCTGGCGGAAACGCTGATGTGCTAGCAACCACCCCTGAGTACCTAAGCGTTCAGCTGGACAAGCTGCAGGCAACCCTGGTTCGTCGCCCTAAGCGCGCCGAAGTTCCAGTGACCTGTGAAGTTCAGCTGGTTGTTGAGTACTACGCAGCGAGGTAAGACCTTATGAGCGGTGGCGAAATTGCCGGCATTATCTTTGCCAGCAGTTTCGCCCTGCTCATTTTGTTTATTGGCTTCGTGCTGATAAAGGTTGCGAAGCTGGTTGATGAAACCGCTAGAACTGTAAGCACCTTCAACCAAGAACTCGAACCAATGCTTGCGGAAGCGCGCGTGACGCTGACAGAAGCAAACAAGCAGCTAAAGCGAATTGACCAAATCACCGAAGACGTTGAGCAGGTGACCGAGAACATTAGCTCCTTGGTCGCGGTATTTACAGCTTCACTTGGCGCCCCGCTGGCTAAGCTGTTTGGTGTAGTGCAGGGTGTCGTGAAGACCCTTGGAAAGCGGAGGTAATCATGTCGAAACTTGGTTGGTTTGTGGCCGGCATCTCACTTGGTGCGATCACCGTGATTCAACTTCGAGACAACCCAAAGGCGCAGCTTGCCTTGGATGAGGCGATTGACGCCGCAAAGGATTTTGCTTCCGCGGTCAAAGAGGGTTACCTCGAGCGCGAAGCGGAGCTTGAGGCTCCAGCAAAGCCAGTCGCTAAGACTTCAGCTAAGCCTGCAGCGAGTAAGCCAGCAGCAAAGCGCAAAACCACTACCGCAAAGTAGATAATCCATGAAGACTGCCGAAATCAAACGGCGGTGGCTTGAGTTCTTCGAACGCAAGGGCCACACCGTTGTTCCCAGTGCACCACTAATTTCTCAAGACCCGACCCTCATGTTCGTGGTGGCGGGAATGGTGCCCTTCATTCCTTACATGACAGGCGTACTGCCAGCTCCTTACCCTCGTGCAACGAGCGTGCAGAAGTGCGTCAGAACCCTGGACATCGACGAAGTAGGTAAGACCACGCGTCACGGAACGTTCTTCCAGATGAACGGAAACTTTTCGTTTGGCGACTACTTCAAGGAAGAGGCAATCGCCTTTGCCTGGGAACTGCTCACCGGCAAGCTAGAAGACGGCGGCTTAGGGTTTGATCCAGAGCGGCTTTGGGTGACGGTCTATCAGGATGATGACGAGGCCATTGATTACTGGCTAAAGAACTCTTCGATTCCACGCGAGCGCATTCAAAAGCGAGGCATGAAAGACAATTACTGGTCCACTGGCCAGCGTGGTCCTGCCGGACCATGTTCCGAGATCTATTTCGATCGCGGTCCGGAGTATGGCGTTGAGGGCGGTCCGGAGGCCGATGAAGATCGTTACATCGAGATCTGGAACCTCGTGTTCATGCAGTATGAACGTGCTGATGGCGGCACCAAGGATCACTACGAAATCCTGGGCGAGCTCCCCAAGAAGAACATCGACACCGGAATGGGCCTTGAGCGCGTTGCGTTCTTGCTCCAGGGTGTTGAGAACATCTACGAGATCGACCAGGTCAGACCACTGATTGATGTAGCTGCCGAACTAAGTGGCAAGCGCTACGGGGCTAATGAGCAAGACGATGTCAGGATGCGTGTCGTCGCTGACCACATCCGCTCTGCACTGATGCTGATGTCTGACGGAGTCACGCCATCAAATGAGGGTCGTGGCTACATCCTTCGCCGACTACTTCGCCGCTCCATTCGAGCACTGCGTCTAATTGGTGTTTCCGAGCCAAGTTTCGAAAGACTCTTCACAACCTCTAAAAACGCGATGGTCGAGGCGTATCCAGAATTAGAAGAAACTTTCCCTAGAGTTCTTCGCTCAGCTCTCGCCGAAGAAGCAGGATTCCGTCGCACTCTGGAGGCGGGCACCGTAGTTCTTGAAGAGGCAATCTCGAATGCCCAGGGCTCTCTGGGTGGCGACATCGCATTCCTACTTCACGACACCTATGGCTTCCCAATCGATCTAACTCAAGAGATTGCCGAGGAGAACGGTCTAAGCGTGGACCGCGATGAGTTCAACCGACTCATGACCGAGCAGAAGCAGCGAGCCAAAGAAGACGCAAAGAGCAAGAAGGTCGGAGCAGCCGGTCTGCAGGTCTACAGCGAATTTAGGCAAAAGGGTGAAACCCAGTTCCTCGGCTACGAGAGTTTGAGTGCTGAAGGGCGAGTACTTGGTCTGATCAGAGATGGCGAAGTGACTCAGGCGCTTCGTGAAGGCGAATTGGGTGAACTGTTTATCGATAAGACCTCACTTTACGCAGAGTCTGGTGGTCAGGCAGCTGACGCTGGAATCATCCGCGGTGATGGCTTTGAGCTAGAGGTGCTAGATGTGCAAAAGCCAGTCAAGGGCCTTTTCTCACACAAAGTGAGAGTACTGAGCGGCGAGGTCACAACCGGCACGGTCGCAGAAACTCTTGTTGATGCGAACTGGCGTCTCGGTGCTTGTCAGGCACACTCTGCAACCCACGTGGTGCACGCGGCGCTTCGTCAGGTTCTCGGTCCAGAGGCATTGCAGTCTGGATCTTTCAACAAGCCTGGCTACATGCGACTTGACTTTGCTTGGGGAGAGGCGCTTTCAGAGAGCGCTAAGAGCGAAATTGAAGAGGTTTCCAACCTAGCAATTCGCTCCGACCTGGCTGTCTCTGCCCAGTTCATGACCTTGCCTGAAGCAAAGGAGTGGGGCGCGATCGCACTCTTTGGCGAAACCTACGATGAATCGGTCCGAGTGGTTCAAGTTGGTGGTCCATGGTCAAGAGAGCTTTGTGGTGGAACTCACGTATCTCGCTCCAGCCAAATCGGTTTGGTCTCAATCAGCAACGAGTCCTCGGTAGGGTCTGGAGCTCGACGCATTGAAGCCTTTGTCGGGATCGATGCACTTCGCAACCTAACCCGTGAGCGCGACCTGGTGAAGCGACTTGCTGCCTCGGTGAAGGCACCTGCCGCCGAGCTTGAGAGCAAGATTGCAGACGCTCTTGAAGAACTGCGTCAGGCAAACCGCAAGATTGCCGAACTCGAGGCGGCTCAAGCGCTGGCCAAATTGCCAGCTCTACTTGCAAGCGCCACAGAGATTGCGGGTCTGCAGGTCTTGAGCGCGAAACTGGAGAGCACCAATTCAGAAAGCCTTCGAAACCTGGCCACTGCAGCGCGTGAACAGCTTGGCGGTAAAGCAGTCGTGATCTTGGGAGCGGAGTTTGAATCTCGACCAACGGTGATGGTTGCATGTGGTCAGCAGGCGATCGAGCAGGGCATCAAGGCTGGAGAGCTCGCAAAGGCTGCAGCGGTCGAACTTGGTGGTGGCGGTGGTGGCAAGGCGGATCTTGCTCAAGGTGGCGGTATTGATGCCAACAAGCTCGACGCCGCAATCGCGATTGCGACCGGTCTGATCAGATGAGAAAGCTGGCGGTCGATGTCGGTCAAAGCCGAGTCGGTCTTGCCATTTCAGAGGGCAGCTTAGCTATCCCGCTTGAAGTGCTGGCGTTCTCAGAAAACGCCGTCAGTGAAGTGGTTGAGATTGCGCAGCAGAAGCAGGTTGCGGCCATCTACGTTGGGCTCCCGCTGTCACTCAGTGGGAACCACACGCAATCAACAGCAAATGCACTGACCTTCGCGCGTCAGTTGGCAGCATTTGCACCGGTGCGTTTGATCGACGAGCGACTCACCACAAAGAGTGCACACGCCCTGCTCCGGGCCAGTGGAAAGAATGCTAAAAACTCAAAGGGTATTGTTGACGCCCAAGCCGCTCAGCAGATTCTGGAGTTTGCGCTTCAGAGTGAGCGAGAAGGTCAACTAGCGGGTAAGGATCCGAGTGAATTTGATGAGTAACTCGACTCAGCGCGGTAAGCGCAACCTCCTTATTTCACTGGTCACCATTGGGGCACTTCTGCTTGGTTCACTCGCAGTGGTGGCCTTTAGCTACGACTCTATAAAGTCCTACCTCTCCAAATTCGTTGTAGAGGACTACGACGGAGAACCTGGACCCGAAACTACGATCACCATCGTTGCTGGTGATGACGGCGCCGCAGTTGCTAGCAAGATGGTTGAGGCTGACATCGTCAAGAGCTTCGATGCCATATACCGCGAAATGCTGAATGCCGATTTCACCATTTACCCCGGCACCTACAGTTTCCCCACCAAAATTTCCGGTGCTAAAGCGCTTCGACTATTGATCGATGGCAAGAACCGCGTTGTGAATCAGGTGACAATCCCAGAGGGGATGCGCATTCAGCAACTTATTCCACTGGTTGCTGAGGCGCTGTCGCTCAAAAGCGATGACCTGTATGCAGCGCTTGAAACACAGCGTGGTCGCGTTTCAAAAGAAGCTCCAACGCTTGAGGGCTACCTTTTCCCAGCAACCTACACATTTGATCCAAACGTCACAGCCGAGACCGTGATCAAGACGATGGTCGATCGAATGGAAGCCGAGCTTGCTGGCTTTGGTGTGGAGCTCAAGGATGCACATGATCTGCTTTCGCTGGCTGCGCTAATTCAAGCCGAAGGCAAACACGAAGAAGATTTCTTCAAGATTTCGAGGGTTTTCGCAAATCGACTCGACAAGGGCATGTTGCTGCAGTCAGACCCGACCGTGAAGTATCGCTATGAGGGGGAGCAGTCGAACTTCACGGATGGGGTCAAGGATGCTTCGAACCCCTTCAACACCTACATCTATAAAGGTGTTCCGGTTGGTCCGGTAGGTAATCCAGGATCACTTGCGATAGAAGCTGCGCTGCGACCAGCAGATGGAGACTGGTTGTTCTTTGTTGCCATAAATCTAAAAACTGGCGAAACCGTTTTCTCGAACACGCTTGCAGAACATGAAAAAGCAGCCGAGCTTTATCGAAAGTGGCTCAGAGAGAATCCGGACTGGAATGAGTAAGTTCGCGGTGCTGGGCTCGCCAATCAGCCATTCAAAATCTCCTGAGATTCACAGCGCGATTTTTGCTGAACTTGGCGAGAAGCACAGTTATGACCGAATCGAGTTGGAATCAGGAGTGGCTGAATTTCTCGCCACCCTGGACGAAAGCTGGCAAGGTCTGAGTCTTACGATGCCGCTCAAAGAAGAAGCTCTTGATGTCGGCAAGCGTGCTGATTTTGTCGCGATTCAAGCCCAGGCCGCCAACACCCTGGTCAGAACTGACGCTGGGTGGGATGCCTACAACACCGATGTGTTTGGCATTCAGCAGGCACTTATCGGCAAGAAGTTCAGTTCGGTAGCGGTGCTTGGCACCGGCGCAACCGCTCGAAGCGCAATCGTTGCAATGCTCGAACTTGGCAAAAATGTCTCAGTTTGGGGTAGGTCGCCGGATAAGGCCAGAAAGCTTGCCGAAGAGTTTGAGATTTCGGCCATCGAGAAACTACACACCGCTCTGAGTCAACCGGCAGTCATCAGCACAGTGGTTGCTGGAGCTCTGGATACTCAGCTCAAGGGTGAATACAAGGGCGTGCTACTGGATGTGGTTTACCACCCTTGGCCAACCAAACTGGCACTGCATTTTCCCGAGAAAAACCGCGCATCCGGGCTTGAAATGCTGCTTTGGCAGGCACTTGGCCAGCAACGGCTTTTCCATGGCCTAGAAATCGACGAGCAGTTGGAAAACGAAGGAAAACTTCTTCTCGCGGCGCGCAAGGCGCTCGAAGTGGCAAAATAGTCGAATGTTGCGCTTCATAACTGCGGGTGAATCCCACGGCCCAGAACTTATCGGAATGATTGAGGGGCTGCCCGCGGGAGTGCCAATCCTCAAAGAAGACATTCAAGACGCCCTTGGGCGTCGTCGCCTCGGCTATGGCCGCGGTGCGCGCATGAAATTTGAGCAGGATGAAGTAACGCTGTCCGCCGGAGTTCGCTTTGGCATTAGCCAGGGCGGGCCTGTAGCGCTAAGAATCGCAAACACCGAGTGGCCCAAATGGGAAACCGTTATGAGTGCGGCACCCGTGGAGGCCGAAGAACTCTCTGGAGCAAGAGCTGCTGCACTAACCCGACCAAGGCCTGGACATGCGGATTTCACCGGCATGCAAAAGTACGGATTTGATGATGCCCGACCAGTCTTGGAGCGCGCTAGTGCGAGAGAAACCGCAACCCGAGTCGCTCTAGGCCGCATAGCTCAAAATTTCCTTCGTGAGCTGGGGATTGAACTTGTCACCCACACCGTTGCAATCGGTCCAGTTCAGAACCAGTCCACCCAGCTGCCAAGACCCGCAGACCTAGAAACGTTGGATAACGACCCGGTTCGCTGCTTCGACAAGAGTGCGTCCGAGGCCATGGTTGCTGAGATTGATCAGTGTCACTCTCAGGGAGACACCATTGGTGGCGTGACCGAAACATTGGTTTACGGGTGCCCACCAGGTTTAGGCAGCTACGTGCACTGGGACCGTCGACTTGACGCCCAGCTGGCAGCTGCCGTTATGGGTATCCAAGCCATGAAATCAGTTGAGATCGGTGACGGACTCGAAACCACCAAACGTCGTGGCTCAGTCGCTCACGATGAGATTGTGCGTGAAGACGGCGAGGTAAGTCGCGTAACTGATCGCGCGGGGGGCATCGAGGGTGGAATGTCCAACGGTGAGATCATTCGGGTACGCGCTGGCATGAAGCCGATTTCGACCGTGCCTAGAGCACTCAGAACGCTTGACACAGCCACCGGCGACGCCGCCACTGCCCACCACCAACGCAGCGATGTTTGCGCGGTCCCCGCGGCGGGTGTTGTGGTCGAGGCGATGGTCTCGTTGGTTATTGCAAATAGCGTTTTGGAGAAATTCGGTGGCGATTCGGTTGCCGAGACCAAGCGCAACCTGGATTCCTACCTCGCTAGCATCCCAGAGGTGATGCGCTCACGCATTGTCAGGCCCTAGATGGCAGGTGCAATCGTCCTGATTGGACCCATGGGGTCGGGTAAGACCACCTTGGGCAAGAAACTGGCCAAGGAGTTGGGGCTGCAATTTATCGACACCGATAAACAGATTGCGGGTGACCACGGCCCAATAACCAAGCTCTTTGAGGAAAAGGGCGAACAGCATTTTCGTGATCTCGAAACTCGCTATCTCGAGGCTGCACTTGAGCAACCAGCTGTTGTCGCAACCGGTGGCGGAGCGATCCTGCGACAGCGCAATCAGGATCTCATCGCAAAGCACCATGTGATTTTCCTAGACACCAGCGCCGAACACGTGATTGGCAAAGTCAATATGTCAAAGCGACCGCTGATTAGGGATAACCCGGGGCGCTGGCAAGAGATCTACGATGCTCGACTAAGCACCTACCGGGCGTTGGCCAAGCAAACTGTCTTCACCGGTGGCAGGCCAATAAAGAAGTTAATTCAAGAGATCAGAGATGGATTAGGGATATGAGATCAGTAGTTGGCAGAGGATTACTCGATGAAATCCCAGCAGCCCTTGACGGCGTTAAGAAGATCCTGATTGTTCACCCACAGGCGCTATCTGCAACCGCTGATGCGATCCGGGAGCGGCTTTCGGTTCAAGGTTTTGAGGCAATCTTGGCGGAGGTCCCAAACGGTGAGGATGCCAAGCGCATCGAGGTTGCAGCATTTTGCTGGGGCATCATGGGGCAGGCTGATTTTCACCGCAATGATGCTGTAATTGGGCTTGGCGGTGGGGCAACAACTGATCTGGCTGGCTTTGTTGCGGCTACTTGGCTGCGCGGAGTCAGGAGCGTGCTAATTCCAACCACCCTACTGGGAATGGTCGATGCCGCAGTCGGTGGCAAGACGGGCGTGAATACCTCAGAGGGTAAGAACTTGGTTGGAGCTTTTCACCTTCCGCATCGCGTGATCATCGACCTCGACACCTTGGAGACGTTGCCAAAAAACGATCTGATCGCAGGCATGGCCGAAGTGGCAAAATACGGCTTTATCGCTGACCCATGGATCCTTGACGCACTCGAGGACCCAAGCGCAATCGATCCAAAGTCAGATTTGATCGAGGAGCTCGTAAAGCGTTCGGTCGCGATCAAAGAGCGAGTGACTGAAGCCGATTTCAAGGAGTCGGGTGAGCGTGAGTTTCTAAACTACGGACACACCCTAGGCCACGCTATCGAACATGCTGAGCGTTACAAATGGCGCCACGGGGCGGCCATCTCGATCGGCATGGTCTTTGCCGCTGAGCTGTCGATGCTCTCCGGAAAGCTCAGTGAGAAGGATCTCGAGCGACACCGCAAGGTTTTGGGAGGGTTAGGACTTCCACTCAGCTATCGCGCTGATCGCTGGGAGCAACTTTTGGCGACCATGCAGCGCGACAAGAAAGCGCGATCAGGCGCACTTAGGTTTGTAGTGCTCGACCAAATTGGCAAGCCGAGCATTTTGAGTGCGCCAACTCCGGAGCTTCTATTTACTGCCTTCCAGGCGATTGTGGAATAGCGTTATCGCATGAGCAAGATTCTTATTCTGAATGGTCCCAACCTAAATCTGTTGGGTGAGCGCGAGCCGGAGATTTACGGAAGCGCGAAGCTGAGCGATCTGGAGAATCTTCTCAAAGGAGAGTTTCCAACCGTCGAGTTTGAGTTTTTTCAAACCAACAGCGAACAAGCTCTGATTGAAAAGCTTCACCAGGCCTTCAAAGATCGTTCAGACGTTGTGCTGAACCCCGCGGCATTCACCCACTATTCCTATGCACTCAGAGATGCCTGTGCTGTGTTGACCAGCTCTGGCATCAGGTTGATTGAGGTTCACATCACCAATCCCCACACTCGTGAGGAGTTTCGTCACAACTCAGTGATCTCTGGAGTTGCGACCGGAGTGATAGCAGGATTTGGACTCAGAAGCTACGTGCTAGCCGTTTCACAGCTATTAGCCAACTAGAATTCTCAAGGTTTATTCAAGGAGAGTCATGGCAACTTCAAACGATCTAAAAAACGGCATGGTGCTAAACATCGAGGGTCAACTATGGTCCGTCATCGAGTTTCAGCACGTAAAGCCAGGTAAGGGGCCAGCTTTCGTTCGCTCCAAGTTGCGCAACGTACTCTCCGGCAAGGTTGTCGACAAGACTTTCAACGCAGGTGTAAAGGTTGAAACCGCAAATGTGGACCGTCGCGACATGCAGTACCTGTACAACGACGGGTCTGGCTATGTCTTCATGGACACCACTAACTACGACCAAATCACCGTGCCAAGCGAGACTGTTGGCGACGCTGCAAACTTCATGCTCGAGAACCAGATGGCCACAGTTGCACTTCACGAGGGCAACCCGCTCTACGTTGAGCTACCTGCATCGGTTGTTTTGGAGATCACCTACACCGAGCCGGGCCTTCAGGGCGACCGCTCTACCGGTGGCACCAAGCCAGCAACTTTGGAGACCGGTTACCAGATTCAGGTACCGCTATTCATTGAAAACAACACCAGAGTGAAGGTTGACACCCGCACCGGTGACTACCTCGGTCGCGTGAGCGAATAGTTGAGCGCCAGAACTAAAGCCCGCAAACGCGCTCTAGATGCGCTTTTCGCCGCCGATGTCACGGGTTCAAACCCGCTGACTCTGTTAGAGGACACTCGATCCGAAGTTGGCGATCGCCAAAACCAAGAGGCCATCTTTGACTACGCCGAAATGCTGGTAACCGGTTACCTTCAAAACGCGGACAGCATTGACACGCAACTCAGAATGTTGGCCGATAACTGGTCGCTGGAGCGCATGCCGAATGTGGACCGCGCAATACTGCGTCTGGCGAGCTGGGAAATCCTCTACAACGACGAGGTTCCCAGCGAGGTTGCCATCGCTGAGGCGGTCGCGTTGGCCGGGGAGTATTCCACCGAAGACTCATCCAAGTTTGTCAATGGCGTACTAGCTCGACTATCCAAGGGCTCAACTGCGCTTTAGCTAGTATGCTTTGACCAACAAATGTCCTTTAACTTCGTCCAGAGAGGCGAAGAAGGAGAAGAAATGACCTCACGTGTCGTACTCGATGCACAAGACATCGATAGAGCGCTCCGACGCATCTCTCATGAAATCCTCGAAGCCAACGAGGGCGCAAAAGATCTAGTTTTGCTTGGCATACCGACTCGCGGAGTTTCTCTAGCAGGGAGAATCGCGTCACTACTGACCAGCATTGAACCAGAGTTTGATGGTGCGTTTGGCAGCCTGGACATCACCATGTATCGCGATGACCTCAGCGGCAACCAGCGTGCACTGGGTAAGACCGAGATACCAGCCTCTGGGATTGATGGCAAAGTCGTCGTACTGGTCGACGACGTGCTGTTTTCAGGAAGAACTGTCAGAGCAGCACTTGATGCGCTGATCGAATTTGGAAGACCAAGACAGGTGAAGCTCGCAGTGTTGGTGGATCGCGGGCACCGCGAGCTACCCATCAGGCCAGACTTTGTTGGCAAAAACCTCCCAACCGCAAAGGCCGAGCGGGTTTCGGTCATGATCGATGCTGTTGATGGGCTGGACCAGGTGGTGATTTCAGCGTGAAGCACCTGATTTCAATTTCGGACCTATCAAAAGAACAAGCCATCGAACTGCTGGACAATGCAACTGAACTGGGTTCGGTCAATGAGCGCGAAGTCAAGAAGCTGCCAGCACTGCGTGGCAAGACGGTTGTAAATCTGTTTTTCGAAAATTCAACTAGGACCAGAATTAGCTTTGAGGTCGCCGCTAAGCGCCTCAGTGCAGATGTGATCAACTTCTCGGCAGCCACAAGCTCGCTTTCCAAGGGTGAATCCCTCAAGGACACCGCGCAGACACTCGAGGCGTTGGGTGCTCATGCGATCGTGGTTAGGCATCCTTTTTCGGGAGCAGCACACGCGCTTGCCCATCGCGGTTGGATTTCATCCAGCATCATCAATGCTGGTGACGGTTCCCACGAACATCCAACTCAAGCGCTGCTGGATGCACTAACGCTTCGTCAGCACTTCGCTCTCAAGGGCGACCTGGCTGGGTTGAAGGTATTGATCGTCGGTGACATCCTGCACTCCCGTGTTGCACGCAGCAACGTACTACTCCTAAAGCTTTTGGGTGCAGAGGTAACAGTTGCTGGTCCCACCACTTTGATGCCCGAGGGGATTTCCAAGCTAGGCGCAAAGGTCTCGCACAGTTTTGATGAATCTCTAGCGCAAAAACCAGACGCAGTGATGATGCTTAGGGTTCAAAAAGAACGCATGCAGGGAAGCTTCTTCCCCTCAGAGCGAGAATACGCCAGGAGCTGGGCACTCAACGATGATCGCTTTAGATCAATGGGGGATCGGACAGTGATTCTGCACCCGGGTCCGATGAACCGTGGATTCGAAATTTCATCCGCTGCCGCGGACTCAGAGAAATCGTTGGTGCTGCGACAGGTTGCCAATGGTGTGTCGGTGAGGATGGCGGTCCTGTACTCCACCCTGGCGGGAGAGGAAATCTAATGACCACGGTTCTACAAAATGTCACCCTGGCTTCCGGCGAGAGTGCGGACATAGAAATTACCAACGGCTTTGTATCAGCCATTGGAAAAGTTGGTCCTGGCATTGACTGCGCTGGACTGGTTGCACTGCCAGGGTTTGTGGATATCCACACCCACCTAAGGCAGCCGGGTTTTGAGGCCAGCGAAACCGTGCTAACCGGTTCCCAATCCGCTGCCGCCGGTGGTTACACCGCGGTGCTGGCAATGGCCAATACCGCACCGGTAGCGGATTCCGCTGGGGTTGTTGAGCAGGTAATGCAGCTTGGCATCGATGCTGGATACGTTCAGGTTCAACCAATCGGTGCGGTCACCAAGGGTCTATTGGGCGAAGAGCTGGCAGCTTTGGGATCAATGGCTTCTTCTCGCGCCAAGGTTCGGGTGTTCTCAGACGATGGCAACTGCGTGCATGATCCGCTGTTGATGCAGCGCGCCCTTCAGTACGTGAAGGGCTTTGATGGCGTAATTGCGCAGCATGCCCAAGAACCCAAGCTCACTCAGGGTGCTCAAATGAACGATGGTGCACTCGCGACCCAGCTCGGACTAAAGGGCTGGCCCGCGGTGGCAGAGGAGGCAATCATCGCCAGGGACGCTCTACTGGCCGAGCAAACTGGAGCAAGACTTCACATCTGCCACCTGACTACAGCCGGCGCAGTCGATGTGGTGCGCTGGGCGAAGCGCAGAGGAATTCAAATCACCGCTGAAGTCACCCCGCATCACCTAATGCTTACCGAAGAGCTGGTTCGAGGCTATGACCCGACCTTCAAGGTCAACCCTCCGCTGCGCACTAAGGAAGACACCCTTGCACTCAGGGAGGCCGTTTTGGATGGCACGATTGACGCACTCGGTACCGACCATGCACCTCACTCAATTGAGAAAAAGGATTGCGAATGGGAGGCGGCGGCTTTTGGAATGGTCGGCCTCGAACATGCAGCCAGTGTGTTGCAAGAGGTTGTGCTATCAGGCGGTGGGGATTGGAAGCTATTCAGCAGCCTGATTTCCACTAAGCCGGCAGAGATTGCCAGGTTGGAAGGTCAGGGAAGCCTCGCCATTGGAAAACCTGCGAACCTCACACTTATCGACCCAAATGCCAAGCGCACCATCGAGGCCAAGACTCACTCGAAGAGCACTAACAACCCATTTGCTGGCATTGAACTACCAGGGCGAGTAGTCCACACCATTTTTGGTGGCAGGTTCACCGTCCGAGATGGAGTGCTTGCCTAATGACTAGAGAAATCATTGGGGCAATCGCAATCTCACTGGTGGCATTGGTCGCAGCACTAGTTTTCTTCTCCAACCGCTCGCTAAGAAAGGCGCAGGAGGCCTCACTCCCAGAGCCGTCAGTGGCTTCCTCGGCAACAGATGCAATCGCAGGGTTTTATGTCTCCACCGTCTTTGCGCAATCTCCCCTGAAGCGGGTTTGGGCCTATGGGCTAGGCGGTCGCGGCAAGGCGCTGCTGAGTGTGAGTGAAGCCGGCGTGGTTATTGAACGCCAAGGAGAACGAGACTTGCTGATTGAAGCATCACAGCTAATCGCGGCAACCAGGGCCAGCGCGACCATCGACAAAGGTGTGGAGCGAGATGGTCTTCTGGTGTTGCTGTGGAGCCTGGGTGATGAGGAACTGGCAACGCATCTTCGAATTGTGGCGAAGTCACAACGACAGATTTTTGAACAAAAGCTAACCGAGGTGTTGGGAGTAGAAATTGGATAAGGCCTACCTGGTATTAGAAAACGGCACAGTCTTTGAGGGTGAGGCCTTTGGAGCGGTGGGTCAAAGCCTTGGAGAGTTGGTCTTTGCAACCGGCATGACCGGTTACCAAGAGACCATTACTGACCCAAGTTATGCCGGACAGATCGTGATCCAAACCGCCCCTCACATTGGCATCGTCGGCATGAATGAGCGCGACGAGGAGTCCTCGAGAATTTGGGTTGCAGGTTACGTAGTCAAAGACCCATCTCGAATGGCGTCAAACTTCCGCGCGGAGCGCACGTTGCAGTCAGACTTGACCGCCCAATCCGTGGTGGGTATTTCAAACATTGACACTCGCGCGCTCACCATCATGATTCGTGATGCTGGTGCAATGCGTGCCGGCATATTCTCCGGTGATTCAATCAAGTCGAACTCCGAAATGATTGCGAAGGTCAACGAGGCACCTGAAATGAAGGGGCGCAAGTTATCGGATGTTGTCACAACTCCAAACAGCTACGTAATCTCCGCGAAGGGTGAACGAATTGGATCGGTCGCCATTTTGGACCTTGGAATCAAGAAATCAACCCTCGAGCACCTGAGCGAACGCGGTTTGGATGTGACGGTTTTTCCTGCGGATGTTGATGCAAAGACCCTTCTTGGTGAGAACCCGGACGCGGTCTTTTTCTCAAATGGCCCCGGTGACCCCGAGGCTTCCAACTCACAGGTTGAGCTTCTGCGCGAGGTTCTTCGGGCAGGAAAGCCCTTCTTCGGAATTTGCTTTGGAAACCAGCTACTTGGCCGCGCTCTCGGGTTTGACACCTACAAGCTTGCCTTCGGACACCGTGGCATTAACCAACCGGTTATGCATGCTGAAAGTGGAAGAGTCGAAGTCACCGCTCACAACCACGGTTTTGCCGTAAAGCTTGATGGTGATCAAGCACAGAGTCCCGAGGGGTTTGGACTGGTCAAGGTTTCACACCGCGGCCTAAATGACGGTGTGGTTGAGGGCCTAGAGTGCCAAGACATCCCGGCCTTCTCAGTTCAATACCACCCAGAGGCGGCTGCTGGACCGCACGATTCCCACTACCTATTCGACAAGTTCATTCAAATGATCAAGGAGCGCCGCTAATGCCAAAGCGTCAAGACATCAAATCGGTATTAGTCATTGGCTCCGGACCAATCGTCATTGGCCAGGCCTGTGAATTTGACTACTCGGGAACCCAGGCCTGTCGCGTATTGCAAGAGGAGGGCATCAGGGTAATTCTGATCAACTCAAATCCAGCGACCATCATGACCGACCCTGATTTTGCCGATGCGACTTACGTGGAGCCAATTACTCCTGAGGTAATTGAAGCGATCATCGAGAAGGAGAAGCCGGACGCAATTTTGCCGACCCTCGGTGGTCAGACAGCGCTAAACGCAGCGATGTCGCTCTATGAGCGTGGTTCGCTCGAGCGATACGGTGTCGAACTGATTGGTGCAAATGTCGATGCAATCAAAGCCGGTGAAGACCGTCAGGCCTTCAAGCAGTTGGTTTTGGATGCTGGTGCAGATGTTGCCAGAAGCTTTATCGCCAACAACATGGATGAGGTTCTGGAGGCAGCTGGGCAGCTTGGTTACCCGATGGTTGTCCGACCATCTTTCACAATGGGCGGTCTAGGTTCCGGATTTGCCTACAACGAAGCTGACCTAAGGAGAATCGCTGGCGCGGGTCTCCAGGCATCGCCAACTTCAGAGGTGCTACTCGAAGAATCAATTCTGGGCTGGAAGGAGTATGAGCTCGAGCTCATGCGCGATAAGAACGACAACACTGTTGTCGTCTGTTCTATTGAGAACTTCGATCCGGTAGGAGTTCACACCGGTGACTCAATTACCGTAGCCCCTGCGCTGACCCTGACAGACCGCGAGTACCAGAACCTTCGCGACATCGGTATCGAGATTATTCGCGCGGTCGGTGTAGACACCGGAGGTTGCAACATTCAGTTTGCGGTTGACCCAGAGGATGGCCGCGTCATCGTTATCGAAATGAACCCCCGTGTTTCACGTTCATCAGCGTTGGCCTCAAAGGCGACCGGTTTTCCAATCGCCAAGATTGCTGCGAAATTGGCAATCGGCTACACCCTAGATGAGATTCCAAACGACATCACTGGCGTTACTCCCGCAAGCTTCGAACCAACCCTGGATTACATCGTGGTGAAGGCTCCGAGATTTGCGTTTGAGAAGTTCCCTGCTGCCGACCCAACCCTGACCACAACCATGAAAAGTGTGGGTGAGGCAATGGCGATTGGTAGAACCTTCACTCAAGCGCTTCAGAAGGCGCTTCGTTCGCTTGAGAAGCGAGGAAGCTCCTTCCACTGGGGAGAGACCGCGGATTCCGCTCAGGAGCTTTTGACCAAGATAAAGACCCCGACTGATGAGCGAATCGTTCAGCTTCAGCAGGCTTTGCGCCTTGGGGCAACGGCACAGCAGGTATTTGAGGCGACCAAAATTGACCCCTGGTTCATTGACCAAATTCAACTAATCAACGAAGTTGCTCAATGGTTGAAGGACGAGCCTGAGCTCAGCCGCGATGTGCTCAAGCGAGCAAAGGAGCACGGATTCTCCGATGTCCAAATTGCTCAGCTGCGAGGGATGAGCGAGGACCAGGTGCGTGCACTGCGCTACGAGCTGAACCTACGTCCAGTCTTCAAGACGGTTGACACCTGTGCGGGGGAGTTTCCGGCACTAACTCCTTACCACTACAGCTCATATGAGCAGTTCACCGAGGTAAGGCCATCTAGTCGCAAGAAGGTAGTGATCCTGGGCTCGGGTCCAAACCGCATCGGTCAGGGTGTTGAATTTGACTACTCCTGCGTGCACGCAGCATTTGCATTGCGCGATGCCGGCTACGAGACCATCATGGTGAACTGCAACCCAGAGACTGTCTCAACTGACTACGACACTTCAGACCGCCTCTATTTCGAGCCACTGACTCTGGAAGATGTGCTTGAGGTTATTCACGCGGAGAGCCAGTCCGGCGAGCTGCTGGGCGTAATGGTTCAGCTCGGTGGCCAAACTGCACTGGGGCTTGCCAAAGGTCTCGAGGCAGCCGGTGTGCCAATCTTGGGCACCACCCCAGAGTCGATTGACAAGGCAGAAGAGCGCGGGCAGTTTCAGCAGATCTTGGATGCCGCTGGCCTAACCGCACCAGCCAACGGAATTGCCACCAATCTTGAAGAGGCGGTGGCGGTGGCCAACCGCATCGGCTATCCGGTTTTGGTTCGCCCATCCTTCGTCTTGGGTGGTCGCGGTATGGAGATTGTCTATGACGAGAAGTCCCTCGAGGGTTACTTCGGACGCATCGCTGGCCACGCGCTGGTGGACAGTGAACACCCACTGTTGGTTGACCGCTTCCTCGACGATGCAATCGAAATTGATATTGATGCGCTCTATGACGGAACCGAGCTGTATGTCGGTGGAGTCATGGAACACATTGAGGAGGCTGGCATCCACTCCGGCGACTCAAGCTGTACCTTGCCTCCTATCACTCTGAGCGAAGCTCAGATTGACCGTGTAGCAAAAGCGACTGAAGAGATTGCAAGGGGGCTTGGGGTCAAGGGTCTAATCAACGTACAGTTCGCGCTTGCCTCAGATGTGCTATACGTGCTGGAAGCCAACCCTCGAGCATCAAGGACTGTGCCATTTGTATCCAAGGCCCTGGGCATCACACTTGCTAAAGCTGCGGCACTTGTGATGGCTGGATCCTCGATCAAGGATCTGATTGCTCAGGGAGCCCTGCCTGCACAGGATGGAAAACACCTTCCCACCGGCACTCCAATTTCGGTAAAGGAAGCAGTTTTACCTTTCAAGCGCTTCGCTACCAGGGATGGTCGATTCGTGGATTCTCTTCTAGGGCCGGAGATGCGCTCAACAGGAGAAGTGATGGGAATTGATGATGACTTCCCGACTGCCTTTGCTAAGTCTCAAGCCGGTGCGGGATCTAAGCTCCCCAAGTCAGGAACCGTATTCGTTTCGGTTGCGGATCGCGATAAGCCCCAGCTACTGCTTCCGGTGCGAAGGCTCAGTCAGCTTGGCTATCGAATTCTCGCCACTGACGGCACAGCGAAGATGCTCTCCAGGCACGGTATTGCTGCCGAGCGCGTTGCGAAGCACTCCCAAGCCGAGAGCGGTGAGCGTTCGATTGTTGAAATGATCACCGCAGGTGAGGTTGACGTGGTGGTAAACACCCCATCCGGAGCAGATGCACGAGTGGACGGCTATGAGATCAGGGCCGCGACTACTGCGGCCGATAAGCCAATTTTCACGACTGCAGCTCAGCTGAGTGCGGCAATCGGCTCATTCGAAATGATTCGCGAGGGTGAATTCAAGGTCAAGCCCCTTCAGGAACATGCGCTGAAGAGAAAGCAGCTTCTGAATGACTAGTTTTCTCACCCGCGTTCACAAAACAATCGAGGATCACTCTGCGCTTTGCCTAGGGATTGATCCTTCAGAGGGTGAGTTGCGCGAGTGGGGGCTACCGAACTCTGCCCAGGGAGTCTTGGACTTTGGTCTTAGATGCCTTGACGCAGCGGTCGATAATCTTGGATTCATCAAGCCTCAGGTGGCCTTCTTTGAGCGCTTTGGTTCTCAGGGGATACTCGCACTGGAGCAAATCTTGGCCGAGGCCAGGGCTGCAAACCTGTTCGTGATTTCAGATGCAAAACGCGGCGATATTGGAACCACCATGCAGGGTTATTCCGAGGCTTGGTTTGGAGATGATTCACCGCTTCGATCTGACGCGCTAACGGTCTCGGGCTATCTTGGGCCAGACTCGCTTGAGGGCATGCTGGAGTATGCCAGCGATGTGAACGGCGGTCTTTTCGTGTTGTGCGCGACCTCAAACCCTGAGGCAAAACAGCTCCAAACCGCACGCCAGGGCAACAAAAGCGTGTCAAAGCTGGTGCTGGATGCTGCTCGGAGGGTAGAGGCTCAAAACCTCGGATTGGTAATAGGCGCAACGCAAGAACTTTCAGAGTTTGGCCTTGGCGAAGTTGTTGAACAAGATTGCAAGGTGGCCATTTTGGCTCCTGGTTTTGGCGCTCAAGGAGCCAGACTTGGCGATATTCAGCGCATCTTTGGCGCTAGCGCCAAGAATGTCATCGCCTCAATGTCTAGGGGATTGACCTCGATGGGTCCAGATAAGCTCAAGGAGCAAATCAAGATCGCAAAGGAAGAGATTTGGCGCTCGTAGTTCTCGCAGGACCTGCCGGGGTGGGCAAGGGGACCATAGTCCAGCGCATCCTGGCAAGCGAACCAGATTTCATGCTTTCAGTTTCCGCGACCACAAGAGACCCCAGACCTGGCGAGGTTGATGGTATTCACTACCACTTCATCTCCAAGGAGGAGTTTGAGGGCCTGATTGCCGAGAATCAGCTGCTCGAGCATGCGATCGTGCACGGTTCTAATTACTACGGAACCCCGCTAAATGAGCTGACCAGAGCCGAGGCCGAGGATAAACACTTGCTTTTGGAGATTGACCTTCAGGGTGCTCGACAGGTCAAGACCCGAATTCCCCAAGCGCTGACGATTTTCATCTCGCCACCGAGCTGGGAAGAGCTGGAGTATCGACTGAGAAACCGGGGAACCGAGACAGAAGAGCAAATTCAAACTAGACTGTCAACAGCTCGCACGGAATTAGCAAGTGCGGGGGAGTTTGATTTCAATCTAACCAATCAAGACCTGGACAGCTGTGTCGCCCAGGTAGTTGAATTGGTGCGCAAGTACGAAAGAGGATCATGAGCGAGAAGCTTGAGGGAATCGTAAACCCACCTATCGATGAGCTACTAGCAAAGGCAGGCTCAAACTATGAGCTGGTTATTTTCGCCTCAAAGCGTGCTCGCCAGATCAACGAGTACTACGCGGCCCTGCACGAGGGCAGCCTGTTCAACTACGTTGGCCCACTGGTTGACTCCAGCATCGACGACAAGCCCCTCAGCATTGCCATGCATGAGATCCACCAGGGCAAGCTAAACAAGATCGACAACAAGTAGGTTCTAGTTGCGCATTCTGCTTGGCATTACAGGTGGAATCGCGGCCTATAAGGCGGCGAACCTGGTTCGCCTGTTGAAGGAAGCCGGTCACGATGTGACTGTGCTTCCCACTCAAAACGCCCTGAAGTTCATCGGCGAGACCACTCTTGAGGCGCTCTCCGGCAAAAACATCGACCTAGACATGTATCACGACGTCGCAGACGTTAGACACGTTGAACTTGGGCAACAAACTGACCTAATCATCGTTGCACCGGCAACAGCCAGTTTCCTAGCCAGACTTGCCTCGGGCATCGCGGATGATCTGCTGTTGAACGCGATTCTCGCGTCAACGGCGCCAATTGTTGTCGCGCCGGCGATGCACACCGAAATGTGGCAAAACCCAGCAACACAGGCCAATGTTTCAACCCTTCAAAACCGTGGCATCAGAGTCATGGAGCCAGCAGTAGGTCGCCTGACCGGCAAGGATTCGGGTCCAGGGAGAATGCCAGAGCCAGAGGAAATCGCCGATTTCGCGCTCTCGGGTCTCCCGCTTCAAGGTAAGCATGTTCTGGTAACCGCCGGAGGTACCCGAGAAGCAATTGATTCGGTGCGCTTCATCAGTAACTCATCTACCGGTCGGATGGGCATCGAGCTAGCCAAGGCTGCACGTGACCTTGGTGCACAAGTGACTTTGGTTGCAGCCAATATCGAGACATCGACTCCGGCTGGGGTCGATGTGATTCGAGTTGGCAATGTGGATGAGCTGGAACTTGCCATGGACAGAGACTGTGATTTGATCGTCATGGCCGCTGCAGTTTCAGATTTTCGGGTCAAGAATCCATCAAATGAGAAACTCAAACGTGGTGCGTCGCTATCACTTGAGCTCATTCCAACCAAAGATCTGATTGCCTCCTACGTTGCAAACCACAAGGCCGTCTCAGTCGCATTTGCGCTGTCCGACTGCGATGGCGACCGGCTAGTTGAAATTGCTACTGGGAAGCTGTGGGACAAAGGGGTGGACTTCATCGTGGGTAACTCTGTAACCGCGTTGGGGTCTGAGCACAACCAGATCGAATTTATATCCCGAGACTCCCATGAGTCAGCATCTGGAACAAAGTCCGAGCTAAGTAGATGGATTTTGGAGAGGGTCATCCCATCACTGTCTTAGCGCCTAGATAGACTTTGGCACTATGAAGCTACGCACATTTACCTCGGAGTCCGTGACCGAAGGTCACCCGGACAAAATCTGTGATCAGATCTCTGACACCATCCTCGATGCCATGCTGGAGCAGGACCCATCTGCCCGTGTCGCTGTCGAGACTCTAGTAACCACCGGCCTAGTTCACGTTGCCGGCGAAGTTACCACCTCCTCCTACGTTGACATCCCACAGCTGGTTCGTGATCGAATCACGGCCATCGGCTACAACAATGCCGAGATTGGCTTTGATGGTAAGAGCTGCGGTGTCTCTATCTCGATTGGTGCACAGTCTCCAGACATCGCTGCCGGTGTTGATGCGGCCCTAGAGGCCCGCGCCGGTGCGCAAGACGCTGAATCCCAGCTTGGTGCAGGCGACCAAGGCATGATGTTTGGGTACGCAACCAATGAGACTGACGTCCTGATGCCTACTCCTATTCTGCTGTCGCACCGCATCACCGAGTCACTCAGCAATCTGCGGCGTGAACTAGGCAATGGACTAATCCGACCGGATGGCAAGGCTCAGGTGTCGGTGAACTACGAGGGGGATCAGCCGGTCTCCATTGACACAGTCGTGCTCTCTACGCAGCACCATGAAGACGCGACTCAAGACGAGCTCGCTCAACTGATTCTCTCGCGAGTGATTCAGCCAGTTCTAGCGGATTCAAAGCTCGATTTTGAAAACACCAAGTACTTCATCAACCCCTCGGGCCGCTTCGTTATCGGTGGTCCACAAGGAGACGCTGGCCTAACCGGTCGCAAGATTATCGTCGACACCTACGGTGGCATGGCTCGCCACGGTGGAGGCGCATTTAGCGGTAAAGACCCTTCCAAAGTAGACCGTTCAGCAGCGTATGCGATGCGCTGGGTTGCCAAGAACGTGGTTGCAGCTGGGCTTGCTGACAGAGCTGAAATCCAAGTTGCTTATGCCATTGGCGTGGCGAAGCCGGTCGCGGTCTTCGTTGAGACGTTCGGCACTGAAAAAGTTGATACCCAGGCGATTGAGAATGCAATCGCGAAGGTGTTCGACCTTCGACCAGCAGCAATTATTCGCGAGCTCGACCTAAGACGGCCGATCTACGCAAAGACTGCTGCCTATGGGCACTTTGGACGAGAGTTGCCAGAGTTCACCTGGGAACGCACCGATCGTGCCGATGCCCTGAGAGAGGCCGCAGGAAAGTAGTGAATGCGGTTGCGCGGGTGGTCGCTGAATCTAATCTGATTCAACTGGACCGAGAGTTCGACTTCTTGGTGCCTGACCACCTGCGCTCCGCTATCAAAACTGGGCAGCGAGTCAAGTTTGAGATTGGTCGTAGCAAGAAAGCTCACACCGGTTTCGTCACAGACCTAGCAGAGCAAAGTCCATACGCAACTAGTGAACTGCTGGAAATTGTCTCTGAAACGGCGGTCTTGACGCCCGAAATCTACTCATTCGCTCGGCAGGTTGCGGATCGGCAGAGCGTTGCGATCGGGGAAATTCTTGCGCTGGCGGTTCCCGATCACATGCCAAGAGTGTCGATTCAACACACTCCGCAGTTTGAGCTGATCGCAAATCCCTTCACTGAACCCAAGCTCGATAAATCCCTGGGAACACGATCGGCCGTGCTCTCTGCTGCACGAAATCTAAGTTTTAGCGGAGAACGATTCCCTGATTGGGTTCATCTCTTTGCCTTTCACGCGGTTGAGAAACTAGTTGCGGGTCAAAGCAGCATTTTGATTTTCCCCGAGCAGTCGCAGCTCAAACTCCTAAAGCGAATTTTCTCCCTGGCTGGGCTAGGTGATGCCCTGGTCGAGTTTGGTTCTGGACAAAAGAAATCCGAGCGGTTTCAAAGTTTTCATCGCTCACTAATTCCTTCGGCAACCATTGCAATTGGCACGCGAAGCGCCATCTATGCGCCGGTTCACAACCTCGGCATGGTTGCTCTATTTGATGACTTGGACGATTCACTAAAGGAGCAGGGCTCGCCCTTCACACACGCCCGAGAATTAGCGCTGATGCGCTCGAGTAACCGAGCTTTGGTGCTAGCTGCCAATTATCGATCGGTCGAGGTGCAGCGACTTGTGGAGATTGGTTACCTAAGCGATCACACTCTAGTTTCGCCTCCGGCGCGAATCGCATTCAGCGAACCCAGTCTTCGAATGGATCGAGCGAGTTTTGAACTAATCCGGGAACGGGTCGATCAGGGGCCAATTTTGGTTTTACTGCCCCGAAAGGGAAATTCCCCGGCGGCATTTTGTGCCGGCTGCGGAGGCAAACTTCGGTGCAGGAACTGCGGCGGACCGATATGGGAGCCTGGCGCAGGCAGCTTTGCCTGCAAGCTCTGTTGCATCGGGTTTTCCTCGTGTCAAGACTGTGGCACATCGAAAGCTAAATCGGGGCGAGCAGGCAGCAGCAGAACCGTGAGTGAGTTAGGTAAAGCATTTCCCCAGGTGCTGATATCAGAATCCACTGCTGAGCGACAACCATCAAAGATTTTGCCCAGCAAACACATTGTGGTTTCCACGCCTGGTGCTAGCCCAGTTGCATCGGGTGGTTACTCGGCAGTACTGATTCTGGACTGCGATATTTGGCTGTCCTCGCAGTCCTTGCAGGCAGAGCAGTTGGCGATCAGGGACTGGATGGAGGCAATCGAGCTATTGGCAGATGATGGCAGGGCGGTAATTGCCGGGATTCCCAGTGCGTTGGGACAAGCCATCACCTTGGGACAACACAGACAGCTCGCAAAAGTTGCACTTCGAGATCTCCAGGCTCTGAATCTCCCGCCCGCAGCTCGGGTGGCATGGCTTCAGGCAAGCACCGAGGTCTTGGTGGCAGTGCTTGATGAAGTCAAAGACTTGGGAGCCCAGGAGTTGCGCACAGAGCTGGGTGAGCAGGCAAATTCACTAATCCGATTCAGCTATCAAAACGGTCCACAAATAAGTGCCGCCCTTAGAAGGCACGCGCTCAAGGCCAATGCCAGATTGGTTGGGGCAAATAAGCGACGCGGTCTCAGGATCGCGATGGACGATTGGTCTAGTCTCTAGGAAGCCATGAAACTGATCTTTGCCGGTACCCCAGAAATCGCTGCTGTTGCGTTGCGGAAATTGAGCGCTTTGCATGAGGTTGCACTAGTGATTACCCGTGAGGATGCCCCGGTTGGACGCAAGCGAGTGATCACCCCATCTCCAGTCGCTCTGGCAGCGGCTGCACTGGGTTTGAAAACCATTAAGTGCAATCGGCTGGATGCTGGGATTGTTGGCAAGATTGCCGAAACCCAAGCGGATCTTGGGATTGTGATTGCCTTTGGAGCACTGATACCAAAGTCCGCGCTACTGAACATGTCATGGTGGAATCTGCACTTCAGCCTGCTACCGGCTTGGCGCGGAGCCGCGCCGCTGCAGTATTCAATGATGAACCTTGGTGCCGGAGCGGGAATATCGCTCTTTGAGCTTGAAGAAGGTCTGGACACTGGGCCAATCGTCGCTCAGTCGGCGATGGCCATCGACCCGGATAAGACCTACGGCGAGCATCTGGAGATGTTCACTGAACAGGGAGTTGATCTAATTCTTCAAGCCCTTGAGCAAAGACCACAGGCTTTAGCCCAGCAGGGCGAAGCAAGTCTGGCTCCAAAACTGACCCGCGAGCTTTCTCGGTTGGACCTAAATCAAAGCGCGGAGTTAGTCGCAGCCAAGGTCATGGCCCTAAATCCAGAACCAGTAGCTTGGGCCCAGCTTGCTGACGAACCGTTTCGAGTATTGCGAGCAAAGTCGCTGGGCTCTACAAACTGGGCCGAATTGGATGGACTAAGCCCTCAGCCCGGTCGAGTTTCGATGAGCACGGGTCGCGTCCTGCTCGAATGTGGTGGTGGCACCCGAGTTGAACTCATCACAGTTCAACCGTCGGGAAAGAAGGAAATGTCAGCGGGGGATTGGTTCAGGGGGCTGAATAAAGAGGTGATCCTTGACTAACCCGCGTGAGATAGCACTCGATCTATTGGTGCGAGTCGAACAGTCAGATAGCTACATCAACCTGTTGCTGCCCAAGGTTTTAGGAAAGGTTGACCTCAGCGATGCCGATAGAGGGCTGATTCAAGAGCTTAGCTATGGCACGCTTCGCTGGCGTTCGCAATACGACGCCTTCATCGACTCCTTCACCCATGGGAAGGTTCTCAGTAGCAAACTCAGGCTGGTGTTGCAGCTTGGCCTTCACCAACTTTTTCGAATGCGGGTTCCGTCCCACGCCGCCATCCACGAGAGCGTCGAGCTCGTGAAGAAATTTGAGAAGAACGCCTCAGGTCTTGCCAATGCGGTTCTGCGAAATGCCGATAGGGCAGGGTTTGATGCTTTACTGAGCAAGGTCCTAGCCGGCAAGAGCGGCAATGGGTTTTTGGCTATCAAGCATTCGCATCCAACCTGGGTTGTAACGGCGCTCAAAACAGCCCTGGAGCTTGATGGTCGCGGTGAGGAGCTGGAAGATCTGCTCACCGCCAATAACCAAACCCCACTGGTGAACCTTGCGGCGTTGAGTGAGGATGCCAAAACGTATCTCAACAAACTCGAGTTAGAGGCCGGAGAAGCCTCTCCGATTGGGTTCATTGCCAAGGGGAACCCCGAACCATTGCTTAGCTTTCCCGGAGTTAGAGTTCAAGACCAGGGTTCACAACTTGTCGCACTTACTTTGCTTGAGGTCGGAGATCGATCGGGTAATTGGTTGGACATGTGCTCCGGACCAGGTGGCAAATCAGCTGTCTTGCAGGCGGGAATCAGAGAATACGGCGGATCCTTAGATTGCCTTGAACCAAATCCGCAACGAGCTGAACTAGTTCGGGATGCCCTGGACCCATCAGGACCCGGCGAGGTGATTGTGGCATACGGACAAGAAGCCAAAAGCAACCACTACGACGCCGTGTTGCTGGATGCTCCATGTTCTGGATTGGGGTCGGTACGTAGAAAGCCAGAGTCTAGGTGGCGCAAAAAGCCGGAGCAGTTACCTGGATTAGTCAAGACTCAGGCAGAGCTTCTGGATGCCGCAGTGCGCTCGTTGCGCCCGGGCGGTTACTTGCTTTACTCCACCTGCTCACCCTTGGTTCAAGAGACCAATGCTCAGATCAAAGCAGCATTGGATCGCCACAAGGATGTTGCGCTGGTAAACGCGAACGAAGTCCTTTCTCGGGTTTCACCTTCGCTGAAACTAAACCCAGGCCGAAAGACAGTTCAGCTTTGGACACACGAGCATGGCACCGATGCGATGTTCATGGCGATTTTGAGAAAGCAATAGGCTCTAAACATGCACATACACCCCTCGATTCTGAGTGCAGACTTCGTCAACCTGGAGTCAGAGTTGGGCAGCATCTTGCACGCGGATGCTTTTCATGTCGATGTGATGGACAATCACTTTGTTCCAAACTTGACCTTTGGTCCCCAAATGGTCCAAAGTCTGCAGCGAGTAACCAAGCGTGAGCTGGATGTTCACCTCATGATTAGCAATGTTGACCAGTACGGCCAAGGGTATGCGGAGCTCGGGGTGGCATCGGTGACTTTTCATCTCGAAGCCTCGAATAATCCGGTTGAGCTTGCTAAGCGAATCAAGTCGGTCGGCTCAAGAGCGGCCGTTGCGTTGAAGCCCAACACCCCGGTATCCGAGATAAATGAGATTGTTTCGGCTGTCGACATGGTCTTGATCATGACAGTTGAACCTGGGTTCGGCGGTCAAAAGCTAATTGAATCCACTATCGCAAAAGTGGCCGAAGCTAGATCACTAACGCGGTCTTTAGGGCTCGATATTGCGATTCAGGTTGATGGGGGAGTAACCGAGGAGAATATTCAGACTCTTGCGAAGGCTGGGGCAGACACATTCGTTGCCGGCTCCTCCGTTTTCAAGTCAATAGATCGCAACCGTCAAATCGACTTACTCAGAACTTTGGCTGAGCAAGCGGTCCGCGGGTAACCTTAGGTGCATGAAATCCTTCGAACAGCTATACGGTGAGCTTTTATCTAAGGCCGCCGAGCGACCAATTGGCTCACGAACATCAGAGTTACTAGAGCTGGGTGTCCATGCCATTGGCAAGAAGGTCGTTGAGGAGGCAGCCGAGGTTTGGATGGCTGCCGAGCATGAATCTGATGAGCAGTTGGCCCTTGAGGTATCGCAACTGCTCTATCACCTGCAGCTGATTCTGATTGCGCGCGGGGTTCCAATGAGCATGGTCGAGGAGAAGCTTTGATGCTGAGGGTCGCAGTTCCAAACAAGGGGATTCTCTCCGAGTCAGCTATTTCCATGCTGCGCGAAGCAGGATATGCAACACGTCGGGATTCCCAAGAGCTCCACATCGTTGATGACCAGAATCAGATCGAATTCTTTTACCTAAGACCCAGAGACATCGCCACCTACGTGGGTGAGGGCTCACTGGACGCGGGATTGACCGGCCTTGATTTGCTGCGAGATTCTGAGTCGAAGGCGGAAGAGGTGGCCGACCTAGGCTTTGGCGGGTCGACCTTCCGTTTTGCCGCACCGATTGATGCTGGCTTCGCGTCGGTAAAGGATTTGCAGGGGAAACGTCTAGCGACTGCGTACCCAAAACTGATCGAGAATTACCTGGCCGCGGAGGGCGTAACCGCTCAGATCGTGAAGCTTGATGGGGCTGTAGAGTCCGCGGTTCGACTCGGAGTTGCAGACGCCGTTGCCGACGTAGTCTCGACTGGAAATACTCTGCGCAAAGCTGGACTCAGCATTTTCGGTCCTGTGATTCTCTCCTCGACCGCGAGACTGATTGCGGCGCCAGGCAAGTCGGGGGAAACCGAAAAGCTACTTCGACGAATCCAAGGTGTAATTGTGGCTCGCGAGTACGTGATTTTTGACTACGACTGCCCAAAGGATTTGGTTGCCAAAGCAACTGCCATCACCCCGGGTATTGAGTCGCCAACCATCTCTCCATTGGCTGATGATGACTGGGTTGCGGTCCGCGCTTTGGTGAAATCCTCACAGACCAACCAGGTCATGGATCAACTTTATGAACTCGGTGCTCGCGCGATTCTGGTAAGCGCAATTCACGCTGCAAGGATCTAAGTGCCTGCGATTCGAGTTATTCCTTGCCTGGATGTTGCTGCAGGGCGTGTGGTAAAAGGTGTGCGCTTTGAGAACCTCCGCGACTCCGGTGATCCGGTCGAATTGGCCTCAAACTACTACCTACAGGGAGCGGACGAAATCACCTTCTTGGATGTGGCCGCGACTAATGAGAACCGCGGCACCATGCTGGAAATGGTCACCAGGTGTGCTGAGCAGATCTTCATCCCACTCACTGTGGGTGGCGGTATCAGAACCGTGGATGATGTCTCAAATCTCTTGAAGTCGGGTGCGGACAAGGTTTCGGTGGGGTCGGCTGGGATTCGAAGACCACAGCTACTCAACGAAATTTCCTCCGAGCACGGCGCTCAGGTGCTGGTAATTTCCCTCGACCTCAAAAGAGCCGGCACCAAATCTGGCTTTGGTGTCACCTCAAATGGTGGTAGGGAGCTAACTGAGCTGGATGCCATGGATTGGGTCCGAGAGGTCCAAGATCGAGGGGCGGGAGAGCTACTAATTAACAGCATTGATGCTGATGGTACCCGAGATGGTTTTGACATCGAGCTGATTCAAAAGATTAGGGAGATTTCAAATGTCCCAATCATCGCCTCGGGAGGAGCGGGCAAGGTTGAACACTTCGTCGAGGCAGCCTTGGCCGGTGCGGATGCACTACTGGCGGCGAGTGTTTTTCATGAGCAATCAATATCAATTGCTGAGGTAAAGTCCTCTCTCAAGACTGCGGGAATCGAGGTCCGATGAGGTCACTGAGTGTTGATGAGGTTCGATTCGATGCTGCCGGTCTTGCGCCAATCATTGTGCAGCATGCCAGCACGGGGAAGGTTTTGATGCTGGCCTGGACAAACCAAAGCACCCTGTCGGAGTCAATCACGCTGGGCAAACTAGTGTTCTTCTCCCGATCCAGGAACTCTCGATGGCTCAAGGGGGAGACCAGCGGGAACTTTCTCGAGATACAAGAGCTCTCACTTGATTGTGACGGCGATGCAATCTTGGCCCAAGTAATCCCGGTGGGACCGGCCTGCCACAATGGCACCGAAACCTGTTTCGAGGAGCCAGATGCTTAGCTTTGAAGAGGTTCTCGAGCTTTCGCGCTCCTATAACGTGATTCCAGTCACAAAGCGCCTATTCGCCTCCAGTGAGACAGCACTTGGGCTATACCAAAAGCTGTGTGGCGAAAGGCCCAACACCTTCCTGCTGGAGTCGGCCGAACAAGGCGTCTGGGGTAGGTATTCGTTTATTGGAGTTCAGTCGCGCGGTCAACTTATTACCGAGGGTGATCAAGCTGTCTTCCATGGACCAAGCCCACTGCCAATAGGCGAACTATCAACATCTCCACTGGATGCCCTGGAGCAGCTTCAGAGCGCTTGGAAGTCCGCACCTGGCGATGTTCCACTGACAAGTGGACTCGTGGGATTTGTCTCTTGGCGCGCTGTCAACCTTTTGGAGCAGCTTCCCGAGCCGAAGGCTTCTGACTACCAGGTGCCGCTAATTGGCTTCAATCAGTTCTCGGAACTGATCGTGATGGACCACAAAACCTCTGAACTTCTGGTTGTGAGCGTAATTTTTGTTTCTGACAGCGCTTTAGAGGATCAGTACCGTTCGGCTGTTTCCAAGATTGAGAACCTAGTTGCTCAGATCAAAGAACCGACACTCGCACAGGTATCGGAACCACATTGGCCAGAACCCAAGTTTTCGAGGCGCACAACTCACCAAGAGTTTCTGGACCAAATCGACAGGGCTAAACATCACGTCAGACTGGGCGATGTTTTCCAAGTCGTGATCTCACAGCGATTTGACCAGGAGCTAGAGGCGGACGCGCTCGATGTTTACCGCGCGATGCGCGCCATTAACCCGAGTCCGTATATGTATCTCACTCGCTGGGAGGACCAGGCTGGATCCTTCGCAATTGTCGGATCATCACCAGAGGCACTGGTAAAGGTTGCCGATGGCCGAGCGATCACTCACCCAATTGCCGGGTCTCGCCCCAGATCCCAGGACGCTGCAAAGGACCACGCCCTGGGTGAAGAGCTCTTGGCTGATGCTAAGGAGCAAAGCGAGCACTTGATGCTGGTTGATCTGGCCAGAAATGACCTGCTCAAGGTTTGTAAACCAGAAACGCTGCAGGTTAGCGAGTTCATGCAGATTCACCGCTTCTCGCACGTCATGCACCTGGTATCCACAGTCGAAGGCGAATTGGCCGAGGGAAAGTCACCGGTCGCTGCTTTGCGCGCAACCTTCCCAGCTGGAACGCTCTCCGGAGCCCCAAAACCGCGTGCACTTGAAATCATTCACGATTTAGAGCCCGCCGATCGCGGACTTTTTGGGGGCGTGGTGGGCTATTTCGACTTCACCGGGAATGCGGATCTAGCCATCGCTATCCGAACCGCTCTGGTTCGCGATGGCATTGCCCGAGTGCAAGCTGGCGCGGGAATCGTCTTGGACTCAGTGCCGCAGAGCGAATACGAGGAAACCCTGGCAAAGGCAGCCGTCGTTCTAAGAGCCGTAGCGGCCGCGAATGCGATGGGAAATGACTAGAGTCAAGCCGATCTCGCTGCTTCTAATTGCAATCAGTTGGATACTGGCTAACACGGCGTGGTTGTCGATCGGTGACCAGCAACTAACTGGAACCGAAATTAGCCAGCTACTGAATCTTCTGCCTGCCATCGCGCTGCTGCTGATCTTCATCGCGAGCTATCAGCGCTTGGCCGCGGTGCTAAATTCATTGGCCGCGGTTTCAATGTTCATTTTTGGTCTAATTGCTCTGGCATCTGATTTTGATAGCAGTGCGGCTGCAATCGCAATCTACGAATCAATTTCGGGCATCCAAGGTGCAGGGCCCGGAGATGTTGATGTTCTGACTGAGCAATCGATTACCAACCTGATAGCTGCCGCTACCGCGCTGGGCGCGGGCCTGCTTTTACTGTTTGGCGCGCTTAGACCTGCCCCGCGCAACGTGATCAGGCGTCAGGTAGAAGAAGACAACCGCGCCCTCTGGGATGAGCAGGGTGATTGATTGCTAGGATTTTGCAAGTTAGGAAAGAGGATTTATGTCTCACGGTTCTGAGGACCCAGGTCACGGCAATTCGGTAGCAGCTTGGACCAGCGTCACCATCATTTTGGTTGCCTTCAGCATTGGAACCCTGTTCTTCTTCCTTGAGAATGTTGCGATGGTTTGGGCCTCCGTAGTTCTTCTTGGCCTAGGTGCAGCATCCGGTCTTATCTTGAAGAAGATGGGTTACGGAGTTGGCGGAAAGCACTCCAAGAGCCACTAGTGCTTGACGGGCTCTTTCATCAAGCGCTGCTCTCTTCTCAACGCCGACAAGAGTCAATCTCAACCTCAGATCTCGAGAGAAAAATCGAGAATCTAGCAAGTCCTATAGATGTTTACGCTGCCCTAGCGCCAGCTAAGCACATCAAGTTAATTGCCGAGATTAAGCGTGCGTCGCCATCCCGCGGTCACTTGGCAGAGATTCCTGATGCTGGGGAGCAGGCGCTTCGCTATCAAAACGCTGGAGCTCACGCGGTCTCGGTATTGACAGAAGAAACCGGGTTTCTAGGCTCGTTGAATGATCTCGAGGCTGCTTCTAAGGCGGCTAGCATCCCGCTGCTGCGAAAAGACTTCATATCAACTGAGTATCAGGTGTTGGAGGCCAGAGCGGCAGGCGCGGACTTTGTGCTACTGATTTTGTCTTGGCTGTCACCCGAGCGCTACCAAGCTTTGAGTAATTTTTCGCATGAGCTCGGTCTCGGAGTGTTGACAGAGACTCACACGTTGGACGAAATCGCTACTGCCAACGAGTTTGGAGCCAGGCTCTTGGGTATCAACACCCGAAACCTAATCGATTTCAAGACCGATATTGGACTATTTGAAAAAATGGCTAGCGCGCTACACCCGGAGGCAATAAAGGTTGCTGAATCCTCGGTGAAATCAACTGCTGATGTGGTTCGTTACCGCAATGCGGGTGCCGATGTAGCGCTGGTTGGTGAAGCATTGGTAACCGGAAATCCGGAAACGCAGATTCCAGCGTTTATTTCAATTTAGGATTCTGTGATGGACGTGAAGCTATCAGAGCAGGTTGGGCCTTACTTCGGTGAGTTCGGAGGCCGTTTTGTGCCAGAGCCCCTGATCGCCGCGTTGGACGAGCTTGAGGCCACCTACAACCAAGCCAGAAACGATCCAGCTTTCAAGGCCGAACTGGCTGAGCTACACCGAACCTATACCGGTCGGCCATCAATCATTACTGAGGCAAAGCGATTTGCAGCCCACTTTGGAGACCTCAGAGTTTTTCTGAAGCGTGAGGACCTCAACCACACCGGTAGCCACAAAATCAATAACGTTATGGGTCAAGCCCTGCTGGCAAAACGCATGGGCAAAAAGCGCATCATCGCAGAGACCGGGGCTGGTCAGCACGGTGTAGCGAGCGCTACTGCAGCTGCATTTTTTGGTCTGGAATGCGTTGTATACATGGGTGAGGTTGACACCGAGCGTCAGGCCTTGAACGTCGCCCGCATGAAGCTGTTGGGAGCTCAGGTGGTGCCAGTAACCACTGGCTCAAGGACTCTGAAAGATGCCATCAACGAGGCACTGAGGGACTGGGTGGCGAACGTAGATAGCACCCACTACCTACTTGGCACCGTAGCCGGTCCACACCCTTTTCCAACCATGGTGCGCGACTTCCACTCGGTAATTGGCAATGAATCACGCGAGCAGATGCTTGAGATCCTGGGCAAGCTACCTGACGCCGTAGCTGCCTGCGTTGGAGGCGGTTCAAACGCGATTGGCATATTCCATGCCTTCTTGGATGACAAGGACGTTGCACTCTGGGGCTTTGAAGCGGCTGGTGACGGAGTTGACACCCCATTTCACGCTGCCACTCTCTCCAAGGGCGTCCCAGGTGTGCTGCATGGAGCTAAGAGCTACATGTTGCAGAACGAGGACGGTCAAACCATGGAATCTCACTCAATTTCTGCAGGACTTGACTACCCCGGAGTTGGTCCCGAGCACTCCTGGCTGAAGGACTTAGGTCGCGCCAACTATTACGGAATCACCGATAAAGAGGCGATGGAGGCCATGCGCCTACTGAGCCAAACCGAAGGAATCATTCCAGCCATTGAAACCGCTCACGCCTTAGCTGGGGTCAAGCACCTGAGCGAGGTACTACCAAAGGGGTCATCGATTTTGATCAACCTCTCCGGTCGAGGGGACAAGGACATGGAGACCGCGGGTCGCTACTTTGGATTGCTGGGGGACAAGTGAGCAAGGTCGAGCAAATCCTCAGAAACAATAAAGAGGCTGGCCGGGGAACGCTGGTCGGCTATTTCCCCGCAGGCTTTCCGACGGTTCAGGATTCCGCCAAGGCCCTAATTGAGATGGCCAAGAATGGCTGCGACATTCTCGAGGTTGGAGTTCCATACTCCGATCCCGTGATGGACGGTTTAGTCATTCAACAGGCAACCGAAAAGGCGCTCGAGAACGGCTTTAGGCTCAACCAGGTTTTTGATGTAATCAAGGCTGTACGCGAAGAAATTGACACTCCAATCTTGGTCATGAGCTACTGGAACCCAGTGCTGCGTTATGGAGTAGACCGCTTTGCCCAAGACCTTAAATCAAGTGGAGCTCAGGGGATGATCACTCCGGACCTGATCCCAGATGAGGGTAAGTCCTGGATTGATGCTGCGGAAAGCCAGGGGTTGGACAAAGTCTTCCTGGTTGCTCCCTCCAGCTCAGATTCAAGAGTAAAAACCAACTCAGACCTCTCCTCAGGATTTGTGTATTCGGTTTCAACCATGGGAATCACCGGTGAGCGTAGCGAGCTCGACAAACTAGCCAGAGAGTTGACCGGAAGGGTGAAGGGGAGTTCTGACACACCAACCTGTGTTGGGGTGGGAATCTCAACAGCTGATCAGGTTCGAGAGGTGAATAGCTATGCCGACGGTGCAATTGTCGGCACTGCCTTCGTCAAGGCCTACCAAACCGGAGGCCTAGAAGCGCTCTCAGCTAAGACTCGTGAACTTGCTCTCGGCTTAGGATAGGCAACGTGAATTTACTGCTCAGCATCCCATCTCCAGAAATCAGCTTTATCGACCTAGGTCCAGTGCGAATTCACTTCTACGCGCTGTTTATTTTGACCGGTATCGCTTTGGCCACATTCATGGCGGATCGCACCTTGACAAAGCGCGGTGCTGAGCGTGGCGTATTTTTGGACATAGCACTTTGGGCAGTCCCAGCGGGAATCATCGGTGGTCGCTTCTTCCACGTCGTCACACACCCGCGCGATTACTTTTATGAGGGCGCAGACTTGCTCGCCATCTTCCGAATTTGGGAGGGTGGCCTTGCGATCTTTGGTGCCATCACGGTTGGAGCGGTAGGAGCCTGGTGGGGCGCTCGTCAGGTTGGCCTCCGGTTCACCGCTGTGGCCGACGCAGTTGCACCATGGGTGCTAGTTGCCCAGGGGATTGGACGACTTGGAAATTACTTCAACCAGGAGCTATACGGAATCCCAACCACGCTGCCCTGGGGGCTTGAGATCCCGAGCACTAATCCTGCCTATCCCAACGGACTGCCAGATGGCCTAACCTTCCACCCAACCTTCCTGTACGAAATGATCTGGAATTTCGTCGGTGCTGCCGCAATTTTGTACCT
This sequence comes from Micrococcales bacterium UBA7472, assembly GCA_002478545.1. Taxonomy (GTDB): domain Bacteria; phylum Actinomycetota; class Actinomycetes; order Actinomycetales; family Microbacteriaceae; genus Aquiluna. The sequence goes on along the minus strand of DLOY01000084.1, from coordinate 54,547 downwards.
GGCATCAAAGCTAAAACTGCAGTGGGGCAAGGTATTCGCGCTCTATTTAATCGTTTACTCATTCGGAAGAATTTGGATTGAAAGTATCCGAATCGACCCCAGTGAGGTTATTCTTGGACTCAGAACCAACATCTGGTCAGCGCTGATCGGTGTTGCCATCGGTATCATCATCCTCTTGGTTCAATCTCGCCGGCACCCCGGACTCGAACCATCGGTTTATGCAGAAGGCAGAGAACCTGCCCAGCAAATAGCCGAAACTCAAACCACCGAAGACGTGGAACAAAAGAACTAGCTCAAAACCTAACTTTTCGGGCCAAAGATGTCCTGATTGATTCATTTCGATTGGAGACCGCATGGCTAACCTCAGCCCATTCCAGCGTTTCAACGTTGCGCCCGTGGCGCAGGGTCTCTACGACCCAAGCGCTGAGAAGGACGCCTGTGGTCTAGCCATGGTTGCCACACTGCGAGGCACACCGGGACACGACATCGTGGACATGGCACTTCGCTCACTGCGCAACCTAGAGCACCGTGGTGCTGTTGGTTCAGACGCGGGCACCGGTGATGGTGCAGGAATTCTCACCCAGTTACCAGATGCCTTCTTCAGAGCGGTAACTGGCTTCGAATTGCCAGCGCTCGGTTTCTATGGCGCTGGACTTGTCTTTCTCGACGCTGCATCCTCGCAGGTCGACAAATCCAGATTCGGCGAGATTGCCAAGCAGGAGGGTCTTGAGGTAATCGGCTGGCGCGAGGTTCCAATTCGCCCGGAGGTCCTAGGGGACATGGCAAGGGCCGCGATGCCGAGCATCGAGCAGGTTTTTGTCAAGGGCTCCAAGGCTGAGTCTGGCATTGAGCTTGAACGAAAGCTGTTCAGGCTGCGCAAGCGCTCTGAGCGCGAGATTGGTATTTACCACCCGAGCCTGTCCATGCGAACGATCGTCTACAAGGGCATGGTTACCACGCTCCAACTGGAGCCGTTCTACCCAGACCTTTCGGACGAGCGATTCAGCTCCACCCT
>DLOY01000084.1:44522-53433 GCA_002478545.1 Micrococcales bacterium UBA7472 | reverse complement strand
GTAAAGGGCAACGCCAACTGGATGCGCGCTCGCGAGTCCCAGCTGGAGTCAGATGTTTTGGGCAACATCGATCAGCTAAAGCCGATTGTTACCCCTGGCGCATCAGACTCCGCCACGCTGGATGAGGTTCTGGAGTTGCTGGTTCTGTCCGGTCGCTCGCTGCCACACGCCATGATGATGATGATCCCCGGCGCCTGGGAGAAGCAGCTTGATCTCGACCCCAAGCTCCGAGCCTTCTATGAGTATCACTCCATGATCATGGAGCCATGGGATGGTCCGGCAGCAGTCGTCTTCACCGACGGCTCCCTGGTAGGAGCCACCCTGGACCGCAATGGCCTAAGACCTGGACGCTTTTTGGTAACCGAGGATGGCTTCGTAATTCTGGCTTCGGAGATCGGCGTCTCGGACATCCCTGCTGATCGCATCGTGCGCAAGGGCAGATTGCAGCCAGGCAAGATGTTCTTGATTGACACCGTTGCTGGCCAGATCATCGAGGACGAGCAGATTAAGTCCGAGGTGGCATCGCTTGAGCCTTGGCAGCAGTGGCTCGAGGATTACATGATCAACCTGCGCGACCTTCCAGAGCGCGAGCACATTCGCTACTCCAGCGCCTCTGTGAACCGACGTCAGCGCGTATTCGGCTACACCGAAGAGGACCTCAAGGAGTTCATCGCTCCAATGGCTCGCTCGGGACAGGAGCCGATTGGCGCGATGGGAACCGACACCCCGATCGCAGCAATTTCAGACCGCCCACGTCAGCTATTTGATTATTTTGTGCAGCAGTTCGCACAGGTTACAAACCCGCCACTAGATGCTATTCGTGAGGAGGTCGTGACCTCACTAACGGCAAGCATCGGACCAGTTCTAAACCTGCTGGATGCAACACCAGAGCATGCCAAGCAGCTTGTGATGGACTTTCCGGTGCTGAGTAACGATGAGCTCGCTCGAATCAAGCACATCGACAAGGCCAACAACATCGGTAAAGCCGTGACCATCTCCTGCCTCTACCGCGTGGATGATGGTCCGGAATCCCTTGCAGAGCGTTTGCAGGAGATTACCGAGGAGGTAGATGCCGCTATCAACGCTGGCGTCACCTTCGTGATTCTTTCCGACCGTGACTCAAATCGCGAGTTGGCACCGATTCCGTCGCTACTTTCCCTTGGTGCAGTCCACCATCACTTGATCCGACAGGGGACAAGAACTAGGGCTGGACTATTGGTGGAGTGTGGCGATGCTAGAGATGTGCACCACATGGCCACGCTGATTGGCTATGGAGCATCAGCGGTAAACCCATACCTTGCCCTGGAGACCGCGGAAGACATGGTGGTTCGCGGTCTGATCACAGGCATCACCCCTGAGCGCTCCAGCAAGAACATGATCAAGGCACTCGGTAAGGGTGTTCTAAAAATCATGTCCAAGATGGGCATTTCAACCATCGCTTCCTATGCGGGTGCCCAGTGTTTTGAAGCCATCGGCCTATCGCAGGAATTTGTTGACCGCTACTTCAGCGGCACCATAACCAAGCTTGGTGGCGTTGGCCTAGACATCTTGCACCGCGAGATCAGACAGCGTCACACTGCTGCCTACCCAATTGAGGGCGCAACGAAGGTGCACTTGCCGCTCGAGGTTGGTGGCGAAATGAAGTGGCGTCGCGAAGGCCCACCTCACCTTTTCAACCCCGAGACAATCTTCAAGCTTCAGCACTCAACCAAGCAGAAGCGCTACGACATCTTCAAGCAGTACACCCAGGCGGTTGATGATCAGTCGGAGCGTTTGATGACCCTGCGTGGACTTTTCAAGTTCCGCACGGATCTTCGCACCCCAATTTCCATCGACGAGGTTGAGCCAATCTCGGAGATCGTGAAGCGCTTCTCGACCGGTGCCATGAGCATGGGGGCAATTTCTCCCGAGGCTCACGAAACTCTTGCAATTGCCATGAACCGCCTCGGTGCTAAGAGCAACACCGGTGAGGGCGGCGAGGCAGTCGAGCGCCTGCTGGATCGAGAGCGCCGCTCTGCCGTGAAGCAGGTGGCATCTGGTCGATTTGGTGTTACCTCGATGTACCTCACCCACGCCGATGACATCCAGATCAAGATGGCTCAGGGCGCCAAGCCCGGTGAAGGTGGTCAGCTACCACCTCACAAGGTTTATCCATGGATCGCCGACCTACGCCACTCCACCCCAGGTGTGGGTCTAATTTCCCCACCGCCGCATCACGACATCTACTCGATTGAGGACCTCAAGCAGCTGATCTATGACCTAAAGCGGGCGAACCGCGCCGCTAGGGTCCACGTCAAGCTGGTCTCTCAGTTCGGTGTTGGAACCGTTGCCGCTGGAGTTGCAAAGGCCAAGGCAGACGTCGTTTTGATTTCTGGTCACGACGGTGGCACCGGCGCTAGTCCGCTGAACTCGCTGAAGCACGCCGGGACTCCCTGGGAGCTGGGCCTGGCTGAGGCGCAGCAGACGCTGCTGCTCAACGGCCTACGAGACCGAATCACCGTTCAGGTCGATGGCTCGATGAAGACTGGGCGCGACGTTGTAATCGCCGCGTTGCTGGGCGCCGAGGAGTACGGTTTCGCAACCGCTCCTTTGGTGGTTGAAGGCTGCATCCTGATGCGCGTTTGCCACCTTGACACCTGCCCAGTTGGCGTTGCCACTCAGAACCCTGAGCTTCGCTCTAGATTCCAGGGTCAGGCCGACCACGTTGTGAACTTCTTTGAGTTCTTGGCACAAGAGGTACGCGAGTACCTGGCCCAACTCGGTTTTAGGAGTCTTGACGAGGCAATCGGGCACGTTGAGCTTTTGGACACTAACGCAGCCATCAAGCACTGGAAGGCAGATGGTCTTGACCTCAGCCCAATCTTTGCCGCCAAGGATCTAGGCACCAACCAGAACCTACGGCGCTTCGTCGAGCAGGATCACGAGCTGGAGAACCACTTCGACTACCCACTTATCGAGACTGCACAACCGGCACTGCGTGAAGGCAAGAGCGTTTTGATTGAGCGGGACATCAACAACACTCACCAGGCGATTGGCACCATGCTCGGTAACGAGCTAACTAAGCGTTGGGGAGAGCAGGGCCTAGAGCCTGGCACCCTAACCCTGCGACTGAGGGGTTCTGCAGGTCAGTCCCTGGGTGCATTCGTTCCAAGGGGTATCGCGATCAGCGTCGAGGGCGACTGCAACGACTACGTCGGCAAGGGTCTTTCTGGAGGTACTATCTCCGTCAAGCCCCCTGCCGGAGCTGGCTTCATTGCGGCTGAGAACGTAATTGCTGGAAACGTCATCGGCTACGGTGCCACTAGCGGCAAGATCTTCCTCAACGGTGTGGTGGGCGAGCGCTTCTTGGTTCGCAACTCCGGTGCCACAGCGGTAGCCGAGGGTGTGGGTGACCATGCTCTCGAGTACATGACTGGTGGCAGGGCAGTAATTCTGGGTAGAACTGGAATCAACCTGGGTGCTGGAATGTCCGGCGGAATTGCCTATGTCTACAAACTCTCTGAGGCCAAGGTAAACCGTGAGGCTCTACAAGCTGGCGAGATCTCACTGGGAGCTCCTGAGCCGCATGAGGTTGAAGAGCTTAGAAGCATCCTGGAGCAGCATGTCGCTGCCACCGAGTCCTCAAAGGCAAGAGACATTCTTCAGAACTTCGATGCCGAGGTGAAGAATTTTGTTCGAGTACTGCCTCGCGACTACGCCCGAGTGGTAGAGATTCAAAAGAATGCCAGGGCGCAAGGCTTTGAGCTTGATGGCGAGGAAGTATGGACCCAGATTTTGGAGGTGACCCGTGGCTGATCCAAGGGGATTTATCAAGATCACCGAACGAGAGACGGCAACCCGTCGCCCCGTCTCGGTTCGCATCAAAGACTGGAGAGAGGTCTACGCCGAGCGAAACGGTGAGGTCGTAAAGCGCCAGGCGAGCCGTTGCATGGACTGCGGCATCCCGTTCTGCCACCAGGGCTGTCCGCTGGGAAACCTCATCCCGGAGTGGAACGATCTCACCCACCGCGGTCGCAACCGCGAGGCGATTGATCGACTTCACGCCACAAACAACTTCCCGGAGTTCACTGGAAGACTGTGCCCGGCTCCATGTGAAAGTGCCTGTGTGTTGGGAATCAACCAACCTGCGGTAACCATCAAGGAGATCGAGGTTTCGATCATTGATGATGCCTTCGATGCTGGGTTCGTTATGCCAAACATTCCAGAGCGCCTTACTGGAAAGACAATTGCCGTTGTTGGATCCGGACCTGCTGGATTGGCTGCTGCTCAGCAGCTCACTAGAGCTGGCCACACCGTTGCTGTCTACGAGCGTGATGACCGCATTGGTGGTCTGCTTCGCTACGGCATTCCAGATTTCAAGATGGAGAAGCACCACATCGATCGCCGTGTCTTCCAGATGGAGGCGGAGGGAACCAGGTTCCGTACCGGCGTTAATGTTGGCGTTGACATCAGCTGGGAAGAGCTAAGAAAGCGTTACGACGCGGTTCTAATCGCAACCGGTGCAATGGTGCCAAGAGACATTACAGTGCCAGGTCGGGAGCTTGAAGGCGTTCACTTCGCGATGGAGTATCTGACCCAGGCAAACAAGGTCGTGGCCGGAGACCGTGTCGCAAGCCAAATCAATGCTCACGGCAAGCACGTTGTCATTCTTGGCGGTGGCGACACCGGAGCCGATTGCCTGGGAACAGCCACTCGTCAGGGTGCATTGAGTGTGACCACACTAGCCATCGGAAAGCAGCCCCCGGTAACCAGGCCCGACGACCAGCCCTGGCCATCGGTCCCAAATCTTTTTGAGGTTGCCAGTGCGCACGAAGAGTTTGGCGAGCGTCTCTACCTGCACTCCACGGTTGAATTTGTGGGGGAGAACGGCAAGCTAACTGGAGTCAAGGTTGCCGATACCGAGTTTGTTGACGGCATGCGTCTACCAAAACCGGGCACCGAGCGCGTCCTCAAGGCGGACTTGGTTTTCCTGGCTCTGGGTTTCGCTGGACCCGAAACCGAAATCTTAACCTCGCAGTTACAAACTCCACTTGATTCGAGGGGTAATGTTGCTCGAGGAAATCGGTACGAAGTTGCCGATGGTTTGTTTGTCGCCGGAGATGCCGGCCGCGGCCAAAGCCTCATTGTTTGGGCGATTGCCGAGGGTCGAGCTGCAGCCAGTGCGATCGACGAATATCTCGAAGGTGAGACAGAGCTTCCATTCCCTGTGAAGCCAACTGATAGACCAATCTCGGTCTACAGCTAGTCCAAAGAAGGTAGTAGTTACTAAATGAGACGCGCCAAAATTGTGGCCACATTCGGCCCTGCTGTTGCAGATTATGACAAGGCAAGGGCCATCATCGAAGCTGGTGTCGATGTCGCCCGCATGAACCTGAGCCACGGCAGCCACGAGGTTCACGAAGGGGTCTACAAGACCATTCGCAAGGCAGCCGAGGACGTTCAGAAGCCAGTCGCCATCTTGGTTGACCTCCAGGGTCCAAAGATTCGCCTGGGTCGCTTTGCCGAGGACAAGGTCATCCTTGAAGAGGGCGCGACTTTCAAGATCACTATTGATGAAGTTCCAGGTGATGTAAACATCTGCTCGACCACCTACAAGGGGCTGCCAGGGGATGTTCGCCCCGGCGACCAGCTACTGATTGACGATGGTCGTATTGGCCTTCGCGCAACCGCGGTTGACGCTAGAACTGTAACCACCGTTGTCGAAGTCGCCGGTCCGGTGTCAAACAACAAGGGCATCAACCTTCCAGGAGTTGCGGTCAACGTTCCAGCACTGAGTGAAAAGGACGAGGACGACCTACGCTGGGCGCTCAAGCTTGGCGCCGACATGATCGCGCTGAGCTTTGTTCGCAACGCCAAGGACATTGTCCGCGTGCACGAGATCATGGCTGAAGAGGGACGTTTTGTTCCAGTGATTGCCAAAATTGAGAAGCCACAGGCTGTCGCAGCTCTGGAAGAGATCATCGACGCCTTCGACGGCGTCATGGTTGCCCGTGGTGACCTCGGTGTTGAGCTTCCACTTGAGCAGGTCCCGCTGGTTCAGAAGCGCGCCGTTGAGCTGTCCCGTCGTTGGGCAAAACCAGTCATCGTCGCCACCCAGATGCTTGAGAGCATGATTAGCGCTTCAAGGCCAACCCGTGCGGAGACCTCCGACGTGGCCAACGCGGTTTTGGATGGCGCGGATGCCCTGATGCTTTCGGGTGAGACATCGGTCGGTGAGTTTCCAGTTGAGACCGTCAAGGTCATGGCCAAGATCATCGAGTCGACCGAGGAGAATGGCCTCGAGCGCATTCCTGAGCTAGGCACCAAGCCGCACACCCACTCCGGTGCAGTAGTTCGCGCCGCAATGGAGATTGCTGAGCTACTGGGCTCCAAGTACGTATGTGTGTTCACCGAGTCTGGTGACACCCTGCGTCGTGTTTCTCGCCTTCGCTCACGTGTCCCAGTGCTTGCATTCACCCCGAACGAAGAGGTGCGTCGCAAACTAGCCCTGGTCTGGGGAGCAACCACTTTCTTGGCCGAGAAGGTTAAGCACACCGATGACATGATCAAGCAGGTAGATGAGATTGTCATGGCCAGCGGTAAGTGCCGAGTTGGCGACGAAGTTGTAATCGTGGCGGGAAGCCCTCCGGGAATCCCAGGTTCAACCAACTCGCTGAGGGTTCACCGAGTTGGCGATGCGGTCCACATGGCTGCACCCGGCTACGCAAACTAGTCAAAAGTAAATGGCGGTGGGAAAACCCACCGCCATTTTTTTGTGCCGGGAGCGGGACTCGAACCCGCACGCCCAGGGGACAACGCATTTTGAGTGCGTCGCGTCTACCATTCCGCCATCCCGGCAACGATTCAAAAGTCTAGTGGATTTGAAAATACAAGAGCTAAAGTTGTCTGCATGCTCGAAGGCTTAAAGGTGGTTGTCGCGGAGGACGAGGGTCTAATCCGCATGGATGTTGTTTCCTCGCTGGAAGAAGCTGGTCTCGTAGTGGTAGGTCAGGCTTCAGACGGTGAAGAGGCCATCGCCCTTGCCACCGAACACGATCCTGATCTTGTCGTTATGGACGTCAAGATGCCAAGACTCGACGGCATCAGCGCTGCTGAGAAGATTGCCGAGCTAAAGATTCCGGTGGTCCTGTTGACCGCCTTTAGCGATGCTGAGTTGGTCGCAAGAGCCGCCGAGGCGGGCGCGATGGCATACGTGACCAAGCCATTCAAACCAAGCGATCTTTTGCCCGCTATCCAAATTGCGCTATCTCGTCACGAAGAGCTTGTTTCTCTTGAAAACGAGATTGCTGATCTAAGCGACCGCCTGGAGACCAGAAAGCTGATGGATCGAGCTAAGGGTCTGTTGCAGGCCAAGATGAAGCTCAGCGAACCAGATGCCTTCAGATGGATTCAAAAAGCTTCGATGGATCGTCGACTGACTATGGCGCAGGTTGCCAAGGCGGTCATCGATCAACTCAGCGACAAGTAGCCACGACTAGGCCTTTGGCCTGATGAAGTTAGTAATTCTTACGGTTGAGAGCAAATTGCCCTGCTCATCAGTCATTTTCACCTCGTGCGTAGTGAGGCTCCTGCCCAGCTTCACAGCGGTGCAGGTTCCAATTACGTAGCCCTCTTTGATGGACGAGTGGTGAGACGCATTCAATTCAATTCCAACGGCGTAACCCCAAGGATGAGCGTGAACATTCGCTGCAAAAGACCCAAGGCTTTCCGCTAGCACAACGTGAGCGCCACCGTGCAATAACCCCAATGGCTGAGTGTTTCCAATAACCGGCATCTTGGCCACGGCCCGCTCAGCGGATAGCTCAATAAGCTCAATGCCCATCTTTTCCGCAAGCGCACCAAGCCCGCGAAGCTTCATAACTTCCAGCGCTTTATCGCTTGTGAAAATCTCGTTTTCGCTCATTGATTCAACCTTTCGGCGAAGTAGGCTTACGGGCATGACGCCAGAGCAAAAGCCTACCCTTCTGCTAATCGATGGTCACTCGCTGGCGTTTCGAGCGTTTTACGCTCTGAACCCAGAGAACTTTAAAAACTCCCAGGGTCAACACACCAACGCTATTCACGGCTTCATCTCAATGTTGCTTACCATTTTGGAGCAGCACAAACCCACCCACTTATGCGTGGCATTCGACGTCTCAAGGGAAAGTTTTAGAACCAAGGAGTTGCCCGAATACAAGGGCACTCGAGGCGAGACACCACCGGAGTTCATTGGGCAAACTGAGCTCCTGGTTGAGGCTCTCACCGCGATGCGGATTACCTCGGTTTCCAGAGAAATGTTCGAAGCGGACGACCTGATTGCATCCCTGGCGCAAATCGGAGAGTCAAACGGGTTCGAGGTCTTGATCGTTTCAGGAGACCGGGACACCTTCCAACTGATTACCGAAAAGACCAAAATTCTCTACCCGGTAAAGGGTGTACTCAACTTGCAGAAGATGGATGATGCTGCGGTTTTGGAGAAGTACGGTGTCCACGCAGTTCAGTACCCCGAGCTCGCGGCCTTGGTGGGGGAGACCAGCGATAATCTCAAAGGGATTCCAGGAGTTGGCCCAAAGACCGCGGCCAAGTGGATTCAAGAATTTGGATCCCTCAACGCCATCCTCGAGAGCGCAGAGAAGATCCCGGGCAAAGTAGGCGAATCGCTTCGCGAGCACAAGGAGCTGGCGATTCGAAACCGTCGCCTAAACCACCTGCTACGCGATCTAGAGTTCGATTTTTCGCTCGATGACTTGGCCTTGGGGCCAGTTGATGAGCAGGCCGTAAAGGAAGTGTTTGCAAAGCTCAGCTTTAGAACCCTGACCACAAAGGTGCTATCGATGCGGGGGGCGAATGGTTCTCAGCATCGAGTGATCAGCGCGAAGATTGAACCAGAGAAGAGCTTTGAAGCACTAGCCTCACAACCCGAGTCAACTGG
>DLOY01000084.1:32846-44375 GCA_002478545.1 Micrococcales bacterium UBA7472 | reverse complement strand
CGCAATCTCACTGGAAATAGCAGAGGGTCTTGTTGGCCTTGGGGCAGCAACGGTCACAGAGCGATTTGTCTGGGATGGTAAAAACCCAGAAGTCATCGTGACCGTGCTCGAAAAAGGTGGTTTTGCCATCTGGGATTACAAAGGGGTGAAGCGAAAGCTCTCAGCTATTGGGATTTCTCTTGGATATCCAAAAGATGACCCACTACTGATTGCATACCTGCTCGACCCAACTAGTAAGGACCTAAACCCCGACTCATTGATTCGAACCTATTGCGGGATCGACATCGAAAGACAGGACCCCAACCAGCTGCTTGCTGAGTCCGATCCAAGCGTCGACGCCTGGATCAGCATGGTCTTGGTCACCGCGCTGACAAAAGAGCTGGAGGCTCAGGGTCAGCACGGGGTCTATCGCGACATTGAGCTACCAACCTCGCGGGTGCTAGCCGAAATGGAAATTCGCGGTATTGCTGTGAATAAGGCGGTCCTAAACGAGCAGTTCAATGAGCTGACCGACGAGGTTGATCAGATTGCCAAAGCGGCTTACGAGATTATTGGGCACGAGGTAAATCTGGCGAGCCCTAAACAGCTACAAACCGTGCTGTTTGAAGAGCTGGGAATGCAGGGCACTCGATCTGTGAAGACGGGCTACTCCACGAACGCCGAGGCGCTCCAAACCCTTTACGAGCAGACCGAACACCCATTCCTAGCGAAACTTTTGGAACACCGAGACTCCACCAAGTTGCGACAGATGACCGAGACTCTCGTCAAGGCCGTTGAGGTCGACGGTCGAATTCACACAAGCTACAGTCAGATCGGCACTGCCACCGGACGTCTATCCAGCGAGAATCCAAACCTTCAAAACATCCCGATCAAGACTCAGCGTGGTCAGCGACTGCGCAGCGCATTTATCGCGGGGGAGGGATTCGAGACATTACTCACAGCTGACTACTCCCAAATCGAGATGCGCATCATGGCGCACCTGAGCGAGGATGCGGGCCTGATTGAGGCATTCAATGCAGGCGAAGACCTCCACAACTTTGTTGGGGCTCGTATCTACGGAGTCGAACCGGCCGCCGTGGACTCGGCCATGCGCTCAAAGGTCAAGGCCATGAGCTATGGATTGGTCTATGGATTGAGCGAATATGGGCTCGCGCGCCAGCTGCGAATCACCAACGCCGAGGCTAAGCAGCTGATGGCCGACTATTTCGCTCGCTTTGGAGGGGTTAAGACCTACTTGGATCAGGTGGTTTCAAAAGCCAAGAACCTTGGCTACACAACAACTGTCTACGGTCGCAGAAGGCCCTTCAGTGATCTGAACTCCAAGATTTTCCAGGTTCGCGAGAACGCGAGACGCGCTGCACTAAACGCCCCAATCCAGGGAACTGCTGCTGACATCATGAAACTTGCCATGATTGCAGTTCATGAGGAGATGACGTCAAAAGGACTGAAATCACAGCTTTTGCTGCAGGTTCACGATGAGCTGGTTTTTGCCGTAGCGCCGGGTGAGTTAGACCAGCTAAAGACCATCGCGCTCGAGAAAATGAAAAACGTTGCGACACTCTCAGTTCCGCTAGAGGTTCACGTAGGAATCGGCTCGAACTGGGAGCTGGCGGGTCACTAGATAAAGCGCTAAGCTTTGCGAGGTGCTTTTGGCACCAATCCCTGTCCGTTCTGTCTGGACAACCAAGAATCAAATGTTGATTCAGGGCTGTCTTGACCCGAGTAAAACAAAGTGGAGTACCCACAAATATGGCAAACAAAACGACCGCCCCAAAGCAGGTAGCAGTCAACGACATCGGTAGCGCAGAAGACTTCCTAGCTGCGGTCGAAAAAACTCTTAAGTTTTTCAACGACGGAGATCTAATCTCCGGCACCGTCGTGAAGATTGATCGCGACGAAGTGCTCCTGGACGTCGGTTACAAGACCGAGGGTGTAATCCCATCCCGTGAGCTTTCAATTCGTCAGGACGCAAACCCTAACGACATCGTGAAGGTTGGCGATGCAATCGAGGCCCTAGTGCTTCAGAAGGAAGACAAAGAAGGCCGCCTAATCCTCTCCAAGAAGCGTGCTCAGTACGAGCGTGCCTGGGGCGATGTAGAGCGCATCAAGGAAGCAGACGGAGTCGTAAAGGGCACCGTTATTGAGGTTGTTAAGGGTGGTGTGATCGTAGACATCGGTCTACGCGGCTTCCTACCAGCTTCCCTAATCGAGCTTCGTCGTGTTCGCGATCTAGGCCCATACCTCGGCACCGAGGTTGAGGCCAAGATTCTTGAGCTCGACAAGAACCGCAACAACGTAGTTCTTTCCCGTCGTGCTCTGCTAGAGCAGAGCCAGACCGCAAACCGCACCACCTTCCTAAATGACCTTGTCAAGGGTCAGGTCCGCACCGGTGTGGTTTCCTCAATCGTCAACTTCGGTGCATTCATCGACCTTGGTGGCGTAGACGGTCTAGTCCACGTTTCCGAGCTGAGCTGGAAGCACATTGAGCACGCCAGCGAGGTAGTCGAGGTCGGCCAGGAAGTAACCGTCGAGGTTCTAGAGGTTGACCAGGACCGCGAGCGTGTATCGCTCTCTCTAAAGGCAACCCAGGAAGACCCATGGCAGCTGTTCGCTCGCACCCACGCGATCGGTCAGTACATCCCAGGTAAGGTCACCAAGATCGTGCCATTCGGTGCGTTCGTTCGCGTAGCTGACGGCATCGAGGGCCTAGTTCACATCTCTGAGCTGTCCTCAAAGCACGTTGAGCACGCTGACCAGGTGGTATCGGTTAACCAGGACGTCTTCGTCAAGCTAATCGACATCGACCTAGAGCGTCGCCGCATTTCGCTATCGCTGAAGCAGGCTCTTGAGGAAGTCAACCCAGAGGGTGACGACTTCAACCCAGTGCTATACGGCATGAGCGCTGACTACGACGAGCAGGGCAACTACCGTTACCCAGAGGGCTTCGACCCAGCCACCAACGAGTGGAAGGCTGGCTACGAAGAGGCTCGCGCAAAGTGGGAGGCGGACTACGCCGAGGCACACGCTCGCTGGGAGAGCCACAAGGCTCAGGCCAAGGCAACCTTGGCTCAGCTTGCAGCCTTGCCAGACGCCGCACCAGCTCAGGAGCCAGCAGCCTCTGCTGGAACCGCATCTGACCAGGGAACCCTGGCAGACGATGAGTCACTTGCCGCGCTGCGCGACAAGCTAGCTGGCGGAAACTAGTAAGCATCAAAGCACTGACCCCGAGGGATTCCCTCGGGGTTTTGCTTTATCCTTGGGCTCATGCTCATCGCTCTGACCGGAGGAATTGGTTCCGGGAAATCAACCGTGGCCAAGCGCCTAGTTGAACTGGGCGCAACCGAGATTGACGCGGATGTCCTGGCACGCGAGGCTGTAGCCCCTGGCACCGAAGGTCTGAGCGCTGTTGTCGCTGCTTTTGGGGCTGATCTGGTCTCGGGCGGAGAGTTAGATCGAAGATTGCTAGCCCAGCGCGCTTTTGCCTCCAGCGAGAATCGTCGACTCCTGGAGTCGATCCTGCACCCAAGAATTCAAGCGCTAGCCAAAGCAAAGATGCTCGGCCTAAAGGGATTGATTGTCTACACGATTCCGCTTTTGGTCGAAGTCGGGGACAAGCTTGGATTCGAAAAAGTTGTCACTGTCTCTTGCCCCGAGGAAGTTAGAGTTCAGCGACTCATCAGTTCAAGAGCTATGAGCGAGAGCGATGCCAGAGCTCGAATTGCTGCGCAGGCCAGCGATGCCCAACGTGAGGCAATTGCGGACTACGTGATCGACTCGAACTGCTCTCTGGATGAGCTCATTTCCAAGGTTGATGCTCTCTACACAGACCTGTTGGGGGACTCCAAGTGAGGGATGATTCCAAGCCCTTCAAGGTAGTAAGCCCTTATCAGCCCTCCGGTGATCAGCCGCAAGCGATTGAGGAGCTGGCCAAGCGGATCAACAACGGTGAGCGAGATGTGGTGCTATTGGGTGCCACGGGTACCGGTAAGAGCGCAACCACCGCTTGGTTGATTGAGAAGCTCCAGCGACCAACACTTGTGATTGCACACAACAAAACATTGGCAGCCCAGTTGGCCAGCGAACTTCGGGAGATGTTTCCGGAGAATGCAGTGGAGTACTTCGTTAGCTACTACGACTACTACCAACCGGAGGCCTACGTACCGCAAACCGACACGTTCATCGAGAAGGACTCGACCATCAACGAGGAGGTTGAGCGCCTCAGATATTCGGCAACCATGTCCCTCCTCTCAAGGCGTGATGTGATCGTGGTTGCGACGGTTTCCTGCATTTATGGACTTGGTGCCCCCAAGGAGTATCTAGCTCAGTCGCTTCCTCTTCGAGTCGGTCAGCGCATTGATCGCGATGAGCTGATTAGGTCGCTGGTCAACATTCAGTACCAGCGAAACGATATTGAATTCGTTCGAGGTAACTTCAGGGTCAAGGGCGACACGGTCGAGGTCATCGCTGTCTACGATGAGGAAGCCACCCGAATTGAATTCTTCGGCGATGAAATCGAGAAGATCTATCGTATTCATCCACTCACCGGCGAGGTATTGATGGAGCGCGAGAGCGTCGCAATTTATCCAGCCTCCTACTACGTTGCCCCAGCCGAGCGCATGGGCCAGGCAATCGAAGCCATTGAAGAGGAGCTTGAACAGCGTTACAACGAATTTGAGAAAACTGGAAAGTTACTCGAGGCTCAGCGCATCAAGATGCGCACCACGTTTGATCTAGAGATGATACGTGAACTGGGATTCTGCTCCGGAATTGAAAACTACTCACGCCACATAGACGGTAGGAACCCAGGGGAGCCACCGGCCTGTCTACTTGATTACTTCCCAGAGGACTTTCTGACGGTCATTGACGAGTCACACGTGACGGTGCCTCAGATTGGTGCAATGTACAACGGCGATTCCTCTCGGAAACGAACCCTCGTCGAGCACGGATTTAGATTGCCGTCCGCGCTGGACAACAGACCACTGCGCTTTGAAGAGTTTTTGGAACGAACCGGTCAAACCGTCTATCTCTCTGCTACACCCGCAAAGTATGAGCTGGAGAGGTCCGATGGGGTGGTCGAACAGATAATTCGCCCAACCGGACTTATCGACCCGCAAATTGTCGTCAAACCATCGAAGGGTCAGATTGATGACCTACTTGAGGAAATCAAGTTGAGGGTTGAGAAGGATGAGCGTGTTTTGGTTACGACACTCACAAAGCGCCTAGCTGAAGAGGTAACCGACTACTTCACCGAGCTTGGTATCCGAGTTCGATATTTGCACTCAGATGTCGACACGCTCAGAAGAGTCGAGCTGCTAAGAGAGCTGAGACAGGGCATCTTCGACGTGCTAGTAGGTATCAATCTCTTGCGCGAAGGACTCGACCTTCCAGAGGTTTCCCTGGTCGCAATCCTGGATGCCGACAAAGAAGGATTCTTGCGCTCAACGACTTCCCTGATCCAGACCATCGGTCGTGCCGCTCGAAACGTGAACGGTGAAGTGCACATGTATGCCGACAAGGTCACCGACTCGATGGCCAGGGCGATTGATGAAACCAATCGACGTCGAGAGAAGCAGGTTGCATACAACAAGGCCAACGGCATTGACCCGCAACCGCTGAGGAAGAAGATTGCGGACATCACCGATGCCCTAATGCGCGAGGAGCTAGACACTGAACAGCTCATGGAGCAGCTCAAGAAAGAGCCGGCTCGCAAAGTTGCATCAACTCCAATGCGAGGTCGCAAAAACATTGGATCACAGGGTCGGGACCAGTTGATGCAGACCATATTGGAGCTAGATAGCCAAATGAAAGAGGCTGCTGCTGAGCTGAAGTTTGAGCTTGCCGCGAGAATTCGCGATGAGATTTCAGAGCTAAAGAAGGAACTGCGGCAAATAGAGTCAGCGGGGCATGCGTAAACTTCTGTGGTGAATATCGAAACCCCAAAAGGAAACAAGCTCTCAATCAAGGGAGCTCGAGTTCACAATCTCAAAAACATCAACCTTGAAATCCCCAAAGACAAACTGATCGTCTTCACGGGGTTGTCGGGCTCTGGTAAATCTTCGTTGGCCTTCGACACAATTTTCGCTGAGGGTCAACGCCGATATGTTGAATCACTTTCGGCCTACGCCAGGCAGTTCTTGGGTCAGGTTGATAGACCGGATGTCGATTTCATCGAGGGACTAAGCCCCGCCGTTTCAATCGATCAGAAATCCACCAACCGAAACCCTAGATCGACGGTTGGAACCATCACCGAGATCCACGATTACCTCAGACTGCTTTGGGCGCGAATTGGAGTGCCGCACTGTCACGAATGTGGTGAGCCGGTCGCGAAACAAACACCGCAAGCCATTGTTGATCAGCTGCTGACCTTGAAAGAGGGCACCAGATTTCAGCTTCTAGCGCCAATCGTGCAACAGAAGAAGGGTGAGTTTCAGGATCTGTTTTCCTCACTGCAATCGCAGGGCTACGCTCGCGCTGTCGTAGACGGCGAGACTGTGATTCTGAGTGAGGCCAAACCACTGAAGAAGAGCTTCAAACACGACATCTCCGTTGTTATCGATCGTCTTGCCATCAAGGAGGGGATTGAGTCAAGACTTACCGACTCTGTTGAGACAGCGCTAAAGCTGGCCGATGGTCGGGTGGTTGTGGACTTCGTCGATGATGGCACCAAACGAACTTTCAGTGAGAAGCTCTCGTGCCCCAACGAGCACGAGCTCACGCTCACCGAGATCGAACCAAGGACTTTTTCCTTCAATGCACCATTTGGTGCCTGTCCAGCCTGCTCTGGACTTGGAACCAAGCAGGCTGTCGACGCTGAGTTGGTAATTGGCGATCCAGCCAGCTCAATTAACCAAGGTGTCATTCTGCCCTGGTCCACTCAGGGTAAGGGTCTTTACAACTACTTCACTCGTCTGATTGACGGCCTGGCTCAGGATCTGGACTTCTCGCTCGACACCCCTTGGGAAGAGCTGTCAGAAGAGACTCGAGATGCAATTTTGCACGGCAATAACTTTGAGGTGCAGGTTCGCTGGAAGAGCAAGTACGGCAGAGAGATGCGTTACACGTCGGGCTTTGAAGGAGTCTTGCCCTATGTCGAGCGCAGATACCTAGAGTCAGATAGCGACTGGGCACGTGGCAAATGGGCCGAGTTCCTTCGAGAGGTACCCTGTCCCGCCTGTGATGGTGCAAGATTGCGCCCCGAGGTACTAGCGGTGAAGGTGGGCACCAAGTCAATTCACGATGTCGCGGTGCTGAGCCTGGCGGATGCTCACAGCTTCTTTGATGGACTGTCACTGACCGACAAAGAGGCTCAGATTGCTGCCCAGGTACTGCGAGAAATCAGAGCGAGACTCGACTTTCTCCTTGCTGTGGGGCTGGACTACCTATCTCTAGAGCGAAGCGCCGGAACACTCTCAGGCGGAGAGGCTCAAAGGATTCGACTTGCGACTCAAATTGGTGCAGGTCTAACTGGTGTGCTCTACGTGCTAGATGAGCCGAGCATTGGTCTACACCAGCGAGACAACTTGAGGTTGATTCAGACTCTTGAGCGGCTCAGGGACCTCGGCAACACCCTGATCGTAGTTGAGCATGACGAGGACACCATCAAGACGGCCGACTGGCTGGTTGATATCGGGCCAGGCGCGGGTCTTCACGGTGGCGAAGTGGTTCACTCCGGCAGTTACAAGGCGATATTGACCAACAAGGCCTCCGTGACCGGCGACTATCTATCTGGCCGGATCAAGATTGAGACGCCCAACAAGCGTCGCAAGGTGAACAAAGAACGCACCATCAAGGTGGTCGGAGCGAAGGAAAACAACCTTCGAAACGTTGATGTCGAGTTCCCGCTAGGCGTCATGACAGCAGTGACCGGTGTTTCTGGATCCGGAAAGTCCTCGCTGGTAAACGACGTTTTGTACCAGGTTCTGGCAAACAAGCTCAATGGGGCAAAGGGAGTTCCGGGTCGGCATCTTCGGGTCGAGGGCCTTGAGCAGCTAGACAAGGTTGTTCACGTCGACCAGGCGCCAATCGGTCGAACTCCAAGATCTAATCCAGCTACCTACACCGGTGTGTTTGACAACATTCGCAAGCTCTTTGCTGACACTCCAGAGGCAAAGGTTCGTGGCTACCAACAGGGTCGCTTCTCGTTCAACGTGAAGGGTGGTCGCTGTGAGACCTGTGCCGGCGATGGCACGATCCGTATCGAGATGAACTTCCTGCCTGATGTCTATGTGATGTGCGAGGACTGCAAGGGAGCGAGGTATAACCGAGAGACCTTGCAGGTGAAATACAAGGGCAAGTCAATCGGCGATGTCTTGAACATGCCAATCGCAGAAGCTGCCGAATTCTTCGCTCCAATCTCTTCAATTGCGCGGTATCTGACAACGCTGGTAGATGTTGGTCTGGGCTATGTCCGCCTAGGTCAAAGCGCGACCACGCTCTCCGGCGGTGAAGCCCAGCGAGTCAAGCTTGCCACCGAGCTGCAGCGACGCTCCACCGGAAAAACTGTTTATGTCTTGGATGAGCCAACCACCGGTTTGCACTTTGAAGATGTTCGCAAGCTGCTGCTGGTGCTTGCCGGTTTGGTTGACAAGGGCAACACTGCAATTGTCATTGAGCACAATCTCGATGTGATTCGTTGCGCCGACTGGGTCATCGACATGGGCCCAGAAGGCGGCTCTGGAGGCGGCATGGTGATTGCTCAGGGCACCCCTGAGCAGGTGGCAAAGGTCAAAGAGTCGCACACTGGCAAGTTCCTGGCGCAGCTGCTGGAGAGCTGATGGCGCAGGATCTCTCCTTTAGACCAAAGACCGGGGAGATTCCCACCGAACCGGGTGTTTATCGCTTTTTAGATTCATCGGGGCGGGTGCTCTACGTTGGTAAGGCTAAGAATCTTCGAGCTCGTCTGACAAATTACTTCGGGCCGTTGCACAAACTCCACGAACGAACTCAACGAATGCTGTTGGCTGCATCGGATGTGAAGTGGACGATCGTCGCAACCGAGTACGAAGCCCTGCAGCTGGAGTTCACTTGGATCAAAGAATTCGACCCGCCATATAACGTCAGGTTCAGAGACGACAAGTCTTATCCATACCTTGCTATCTCGATGTCTGAAAGCGTTCCGAGAGCGTTTATTACTCGCAACCGCGAGCTCAAAGGAGTCCGATACTTCGGCCCGTACACCCAATCCTGGGCAGTGCGAGAGACACTTGACACGCTAATTAAGGTTTACCCAGTCCGCACCTGCTCAAAGGGCACTTATCAGGCCGCCCAGGCGAAAAAGCGCCCCTGTCTACTGGCCGAGATTGGCAAGTGTTCTGCACCATGTGTTGACCGGATCGCCGCACCCGAGCACAAGGCGTTGGCCAAGCGATTGGGTGACTTCATTGGTTCCGGAAACGATGCTCACATCAAAGAGCTTCGCGAGCGCATGCTCAAGGCCTCCGATGATCAGAACTATGAGCTGGCAGCTAACCTTCGAGACGATGTACTGGCCTTGGAAAAGGTTCTGGAAAAAAGCACGGTTGTGCTCTCAGATCAAACCGACGCAGATCTCATTGGTATCGCTCGGGATGACCTATCAGCCGCAGTGTCGATATTCGTAATTCGCGGCGGCCGCATCCGTGGAAATAGGTCCATGGTGGTGGACCTTGAACTTGATCGTTCAAATGCCGAGCTCGTTGAATACCTGATTCAGGAGATTTATACCCCGGTGCCAGGTCTTGACCCCGTCGAGGTGCCGAAGCAGATTCTGGTGCCGGAGCTCCCAGAGGACAAGCCTCAATTACAAAAGTGGCTAGGGGAGCTGCGTGGATCAAACTGCCAGGTATCGGTCCCGCAGCGCGGAGATAAGGCGACCTTGCAGCAAACTGCGAATACCAACGCAGCACACGCCCTACAGAACTACAAACTCAAGCGCTCCTCGGATTTCACCGCTAGAGCAGATGCGCTGGCTGGCATACAACGTGCCTTGAGCATGGAGAATGCTCCGCTTCGGATTGAGTGTTTTGACATTTCTCACCTCGGTGGCACGGGAGTGGTTGGGTCAATGGTGGTTTTTGAAGACGGCCTTCCCAAAAAAGATCACTACCGAAGATTTAATCTTGAGACCAGCGATGACACTGAATCGATCTATCAAGTACTGACCAGGAGGCTGAAGTACCTAAAGGAAGATGCCGAGTTGTCAGATCGCTTCAGCTATCGACCTTCTTTGCTTTTGATTGACGGTGGTCTTCCGCAACGCAACGCGGCGCTTCGTGCGCTGGCTGACTCTGGGGTTAGTGGCATCACCGTGGCGACCTTGGCCAAGCGTCTCGAGGAGGTATTCACTACAGATTCCGACTATCCCGTTATTTTCCCAAGAACTAGCGAGGAGCTATTCCTACTCCAGCGAATAAGAGACGAAGCTCACCGCTTCGCAATTACCGCCCAGCGCAAATCCCGCACCAAGTCGATTTCATCCACTCTGCTTGAGATTCCAGGGCTGGGGGAGTCACGAGCGCGAATTCTGCTCAAGCGTTTCGGATCACTCAAGCGCATCAGGCAGGCATCGCTAGCAGAGATTGAATCTCTTCCAGGATTTGGGCAAAAGCTGGCCCAGTTAATTCAGGATTCGCTCGCGGATTCCGAAAATTCATAACGCGCGACACGCCGAAGCACTAACCTTGTAGCGACACGCCGAAGGGGGATGAGTATGGACGCTTCGAGAAAGCCTGAGCTGCTCGTCGTCACCGGCATGTCTGGGGCTGGTAGGTCTACGGTTGGCAATGCCCTTGAGGACCAGGGCTGGTATGTAATCGACAACCTGCCACCGCAGTTACTTGGGCCAATTTCAGATCTGTTCAGCCTGAGCAAGGCAACCTTGCCAAGAATTGCCGTAATCATCGATGTTCGGGGTGGCGAGTTTTTCAATGAGCTGCAGACATATCTGGGTCAGCTCAGAGCCCGTGATATCAACGTCAGGTTGCTGTACCTCGAAGCTAATGATCAAGCCCTGGTGAAGCGCTTCGAGTCAGTCCGTAGACCCCACCCGCTGCAGGGCGAGGGAACGGTTTTGGATGGCATCACCAAAGAACGCAAAGAGCTACTGAGCCTTCGCGAGAGCGCTGACATCGTATTTGACACCTCCGAGCTCAATGTGCACCAGCTCACCAACCGAGTAGCGGAGGCTTTTGCCACCAACTCACGTGCCCTGAAAATAAACGTGATGAGCTTTGGTTTCAAGTACGGTCTTCCTGCCGATGCTGATTTGGTGGCAGACATGCGATTCATCCCGAATCCACATTGGCAGGAGCAACTGCGAGCCAAGACCGGCAATGATCCGGAGGTCTCTCAGTTCGTGCTAGCACAGCCCGGGGTATCGGATTTCGTGGAACATTACGTTGCCGCGCTGAAGCACGTTCTGGCCGGTTATCGCACTGAAAACAAGAGGTTTGCCACCATTGCTATCGGGTGCACTGGAGGCAAGCACCGCTCCGTGGCTATTGCAAATCGTATTGCCGCGCTGCTTGCTGTGGATCCAGACGTGACACTCTC
>DLOY01000084.1:266-32786 GCA_002478545.1 Micrococcales bacterium UBA7472 | reverse complement strand
AAAGAGGAACTGGCCCGCGTTCCCATGTCCAAAGGCGTGGAGCGTGCTGCCGAGCTAGCGACTATTTTGCGTTTTGCAGGCGGACTACACCTTATTTCCGGCCGAATTGCCATCGAGGTTGAGCTCGACTCTCCGACTCTCGCTCGCCGCATCTCCAGAGCAATCTTGGAGCTCTACGGGATTCAGTCTGAACTTTCGGTCATCTCGGCCTCCGGTCTCAGGCGACAAAGCGGCTATCAGATCAGGGTGCTGCGCGAAGGTGAGCTACTTGCTCGCCAAACCGGCTTGATCGATAACAAAGGTCGCCCAGTTCGCGGATTACCCGCCACTCTGGTGTCTTCGACTATGGATGAGGCCAGAGCAATCTGGCGAGGAGCTTTCTTGGCTCACGGCACCATCACAGACCCAGGTCGATCCACCTCGCTTGAGGTGACCGCCCCAGGCAATGAGTCCGCAATGGCTTTGGTCGGCGTTGCGAGAAGACTGGGCGTGGTCGCTAAGGCCCGTGAGGTTAGGAATGTTTTCCGTGTTGTAGTTCGCGACGGTGATGGCATCACTCAACTACTCAAGGAAATGGGCTGCGTCGAGCAACTCAAGAAGTGGGAAGATCTCAAGACCCGGCGCGAAGTCAGAGGGGTAGCCAACCGCCTTGCGAACTTTGATGATGCCAACCTCAGAAGAAGCGCTCAGGCGGCTGTTGCGGCGGGTGCAAGAGTTCAGCGTGCCCTTGAGATCCTTGGTCCAAGTGCTCCCGCGCACCTGAAGTACGCGGGGGAGTTGCGACTGAAGCACCGAGATGCGTCGCTGGATGAACTTGGCAGATTGGCTGAGCCACCTATGACCAAGGATGCGATTGCCGGCCGCATCCGAAGACTCCTCGCTACTGCAGATCGCAAAGCCGCTGACCTGGGGATTCCAGACACTGAGTCAGCCATCACAGACCTACTAGAGGAATAAACCCACCCGGATTCTCACTTAATCCCAACGAATGGAGACCCAAATGACTTACACCCTTCCAGAACTTAGCTACGACTACAGCGCACTCGAGCCACACATCTCGGCTCGCATCATGGAGCTACACCACTCCAAGCACCACCAGGCATATGTGACCGGTGCTAACGCCGCGCTTGCCGCCATGGAGCAGGCTCGCGCCGAGGGTAACTTTGCCAACCTGCCAAAGCTGCAGAAGGATCTAGCGTTCAACCTTGGTGGTCACGTAAATCACTCGGTTTTCTGGCAGAACCTAGCGCCACAGTCGGGCACCCCAGAGGGTGAGCTGGCCGCCGCAATTGATGAGTATTTCGGCTCCTACGAGGCTTTCAAGAACCACTTCAGCGCCGCTGCCGTAGGTATCCAGGGATCTGGCTGGGCATACCTGGCCTGGGATTCAATCGGTAACCGCTTGATCATTGGTCAGATGTATGACCAGCAGGGCAACATCGCATTGGGCAACGTCCCGCTGCTAATGCTGGACATGTGGGAGCACGCCTTTTACCTGGACTACCAGAACGTAAAGGCGGACTATGTAAAGGCCTTCTGGAACATCATCAACTGGGAAGATGTGGCGAAAAGATTCGCCAGCGTAAAGGTGGCTTCTCGCTCGCTACTGCTAGGCTAATCGAGTCCGCCCAAAGGCGCGTGGAGCACTAAATAATTCACTCTTTCCCAGAAACTGGAGAACTCCCGTGACTCGAATTGGTATCAATGGTTTTGGCCGCATTGGACGTAACTACCTCCGTGCCGCACTTGCCCAGAACTCCGAGCTTGAGATTGTTGCAGTAAACGACCTATCCGACCCGAAGGGTCTTGCCCACCTGTTGAAGTACGACTCGGTGACCGGTCGTCTAGATGCAGCTGTGTCCGTAGAGGGTGACAGCATCATCGTCAACGGCAAGGCAATCAAGGTCCTCGCAGAGCGCGACCCAGCAAACCTGGGTTGGGGTGACCTCGGAGTTGACATCGTCATCGAATCAACTGGCCGCTTCACCGACGCTGCAGATGCCAAGAAGCACCTGCAGGCTGGAGCCAAGAAGGTTCTGATTTCAGCGCCTGCCACTGGTGAAGATGCAACCTTTGTTATCGGTGTAAACGAGCACCTCTACGACAACTCGAAGCACCACATCATCTCGAACGCTTCCTGCACCACCAACTGCCTCGCTCCGCTGGCCAAGGTTTTCAACGACAAGTTCGGCATTAAGAACGGTCTAATGACCACTGTTCACGCATACACTGCTGACCAGAACCTTCAGGACGGTCCACACTCCGACCTACGTCGCGCTCGCGCAGCAGCAATCAACATCGTGCCTTCCACCACCGGAGCTGCAAAGGCAATCGGACTAGTGCTTCCTGAACTAAAGGGCAAGCTAGACGGATTCGCACTTCGTGTTCCAGTCCCAACCGGTTCCATCACCGACCTAACCTTGGTCTCCGAGAAGGCTGTGACCGTAGACGAGATCAAGGCTGCCTACAAGGAGGCAGCTGAGGGACCACTAAAGGGCATCCTGCTATACACCGAGGACCCAATCGTTTCTTCCGACATCGTGACCGACCCACACAGCTCGATCTTCGACGCTGGGCTGGTTCGCGTTATCGATAACACCGTGAAGCTCTCCAGCTGGTACGACAACGAGTGGGGTTACTCCAACCGCCTCGTTGAGTTGACCGCGCTGGTTGCCTCAAAGCTCTAATGCTCAGAAGCATCAAGGGCCAGTCGTTTGCTGGCAAGAGGGTAATTCTCCGCTGTGATCTGAACGTACCTATCAAGGACGGTCAGATCACTGACGATGGTCGAATTCGAGCATCCCTGCCAACCATCAAGATGCTGGTTGAGCAGGGCGCCTCGGTCGTCATCTGCTCTCATTTGGGAAGACCAGAGGGTGCGCCCGACGCAAAGTATTCGCTGGCCCCTGTTGCGGAGCGACTCGAGGCACTGTTGGGGCAACCGGTTGTGTTCTCTGAGGAGACCGTTGGACCCAAGGCCAAGGCAGCGGTCAAGATGCTTGCAGCCGGCGGGGTAGCGCTACTCGAGAACCTTCGCTTCAATCCTGGCGAGGCCTCTAAGGACGCCACCGAGCGTGAAGCTTTTGCCAAGGACCTAGCCGAACTAGGTGATGTCTTGGTCTCGGATGGTTTCGGTGTTGTTCACCGCAAGCAGGCGAGCGTCTTCGAACTAGCCAAAGCTCTACCAAGCTACGCCGGTCTATTGATTTCTAACGAGCTTGAGGTTCTGAAACGCCTAACCGACAATCCAGAGCGTCCATACACCGTGGTTTTGGGTGGGTCAAAGGTATCGGACAAGCTTGGAGTCATTGGCCATCTCTTGCCAAAGGTCGACAGACTTGTCATCGGTGGCGGCATGGTCTTTACTGTCTTGGCAGCGCTCGGTCACAAGGTCGGCAAGAGCTTGCTCGAGGAAGACCAGATTGACATCGTGAAGGGCTTTCTGTCTCAGGCCAAAGATCTAGGTGTTGAAGTAGTGCTTCCAACTGACATCGTGGTTGCCAGCGGATTTTCCAAAGATGCCAGCTTTGAGGTCGTAAAGGCCGATCAGATTGAGGAATCAAGTTTCGGGGAGGCTGGCATGGGGCTGGATATTGGCCCAGAAAGCGCCGCGGAATTCGCTGCCGCTGTTGCCAACTCGAAGACTGTTTTCTGGAATGGCCCCATGGGAGTATTCGAGTTTGAAAACTTTGCGGCGGGAACCAAAGCTGTTGCTGCGGCGCTCATGGGCGTGGCGGGACTTGGCGTCGTAGGTGGTGGCGATAGCGCTGCTGCGGTGAGAGCCCTGGGTTTTGACGAGTCCAAATTTGGACATATCTCAACCGGTGGCGGTGCTTCGCTTGAATACCTTGAAGGAAAGACGTTGCCTGGACTGGAGGTCCTGAATGACTAAGCGCACGCCGTTTATTGCTGGTAACTGGAAGATGAACCTAGATCACCTCCAGGCCATCGCTTTGATTCAAAAGCTTTCCTGGACCCTCAATGACGCTGACCACGATTTTTCCAAGGTGGAGGTTTGTGTATTTCCTCCATTCACTGACCTGAGGAGTGCGCAAACCCTGATTGAGGCTGAGAAATTCGAGCTAAAACTGGGTGCTCAAGATTTGTCGCGGCACGACTCGGGAGCATATACCGGTGAGGTTTCAGGCGCATTCCTTGCCAAGTTGGGTGTTGGCTATGTCTTGATTGGCCACTCCGAGCGCAGGCAGTACCACGCTGAAACCGATGAGGTCGTAAGAGACAAGGTTGCGGCTGCTTGGCGTCACAATCTAGTTCCAGTTATCTGCGTGGGCGAAACTTTGGAAGAGCTTGAGTCCGAGGGTCAAAGTGCCGTTCCAGTTCGTCAGACACTGGCTGCACTTGCTGGTCACGAAACCCTCGGCGAGTTCGTGATTGCCTACGAGCCGGTCTGGGCGATTGGAACCGGCAAGGTTGCGACCCCGGCTGAGGCTGAGACTGTGACAAAGGCAATTCGCTCAAGCCTGAGGGAGAACTTTGGCGATGAGGTCGCCCAGAGCAGGATTCTTTACGGTGGTTCGGTAAAGGCCAACAACGTCGCAGGCTTCTTGGCATCTGGCGAAGTGGACGGCGTTTTGGTCGGTGGTGCAAGCCTCGACGCTGAAGAGTTCGCGGGTATCGCGCGCTTCCAAAAGCACATAGTTCTATAATTTGACAGTCTTATTGAAAAGAGTTGTTTATGGCTGCCTTGCAAACTGCACTACTTGTGCTGCTGGCGATTACTAGCACCCTGCTAATTCTCATGATCCTGCTTCACAAGGGTCGTGGTGGCGGTGTCGCCGACATGTTCGGTGGCGGCATGACTTCTTCCATGAGTTCATCTGGTGTTGCAGAGCGCAACCTAAACCGCATCACCATTGTTCTGGCGTTGGTTTGGGTAACCGTGATCATCATCCTTGGACTTTTCACTAGATTCGGCTGGGCGGCTTAGTGTCAAATTCAGCATCAATCCGCGGCGCCCGCGTGGGCGCTGGACCAATGGGTGAGCAGGATCGCGGACACCAGGTCCCGAAGATCACGCTCAGCTTCTACTGCTCAAACGGACACGAGTCCCACCCAATGTTTGCAGCAACAGTCAACACTGAAGACCTACCTTCAGAGATCGACTGCCCGAACTGCGGTCTCCCAGCTGGCCAGGACAAGGCAAATCCACCCTTGGTGGCGAAGATTGAGCCGTACAAGACTCACCTCGCCTACGTAAAAGAGCGTCGCACAGACGAAGAGGCGGCTCAGATTCTTGATGAGGCTCTTAGTGCCATCAGAGAGCGTCGTGAGCGCGCTGCAGCTGCCGCTAAAGCGCGCGGCTAAGTTCTTTATCGATGAACCACAGGGTCTTCTCTAGGCCCTTGACTTTAGCTACCGGTAAGTCGCAAGCCGATTTTTTGGCGCAGCGAACAGCCTCAGCCTTGGCCTCTCCCGAGGCAACAAACCAAACCTGTTTTGAGCGATTGAGCGCTTGAAAACTCAGGCTAATTCGCTTTGATGGTGGTTTTGGTGAGTCTTTTTCGGCAACAACCAATTCTCCTCGGGAGTTGTGTCCTGGGAAAAGGCTTGCGATGTGGCCATCGGGCCCCATGCCCAAGATTGTCAGATCAAACACTGGACTGTCACCAAGTTCTTGCGTGAGCAAGGCTTCGAAGTTTCCCGTAGCAGCGTCCAGGTCCTGGTCCGAGTTTGGGAAACGTAGGAGGTAGCTCTCCAGCCCCGGCCACGCAGCAAGACCCTGGTATTCATTTCTATCTGGGTGCGAGAGTCCGACGAAACGCTCGTCGCCAAATATGAACCTAACCGGCAATTTGCCATCGTCAAACTTGGCAAACTCCCGAATCACCTCTATACCTAAAGTCCCACCGGTTAGGGCAATCAATTTCTTGCTTCCGTCTTGCTGAATCAGGGCAGAAAGCCTAGATGCAACCGCTGAGGCGAGCTGAGCTGGTGTGTCAAAAACCTCAAACTCACTCATTTGGTCAAAAAGCCCTTGAGAACGTTGCCAAAGATATCATCCTCACCCAAAAAGCGCATGTCTTCGACCAAGCAATCTTGATCTGACCGACGGGGGAGAAGCACAGAGCTGTCCGGCGCACCGGTTTGTCTGATGGTCGCTACCTGATCCGGTCTATGAACGTGCAGGTAGCCGTCGGCAAACTCGACCTCGACGCCATAGATGCCCTGGATTTGCTGCCCGTCTACCACTGAAATTAGTTCAGCCGAAGTTCCAAGGGATGTTCCTAGCCACATAGCGAGCAAGTCAGCACTCGGAGAGCTTGCGCTCCCCAAAACTCGAACTTTCGTAACCTTGCGGGTGGCGTGCTGCTCAAACAGGGCAGCCAGCTGCGCTCTCCAAAGAGTGATTCGAGTCCAGGCCAGGTCACCATCTCCCGGTTGGTAGTGTGAAGCAAACTCTCGGAGGAACTCACGTGAATTGTCCTGCAAGGCTGAGTCGATTAGGCGCCGGGAGGCTATTTGACCAATCGCAGAGCTCGCAGGACTTGCCGAGCAAGAAGATGGCCACCAGGCCACTACAGGTGCATCGGGAAGCAGTAGACCTGTAATCAACGACTCTGGATTCGATGCAGCGTCTCCGTAGGCGCGCAAAACGATAACCTCAGACGCTCCGGCGTCACCACCAACACGAATCTGGGCATCAAGCTGATCAGCGGCCTGAGAGTGAGGAGCGTCGGCAAGGACGATGATGCGCGAGGGGTGAAGCCTTGAAGCACCGTTTGCTGCTTTGATGGCAGCCTCGACATGCTCAAGGTCGGTCTGAATCAGTAGCGTGAGCACTCGTCCGAGAGCAACCACGCCGCCTGAATCGCGCAGCTCCTGGAGTTTCTTACTGACCTTGGAAACAGTTGTGTTTGGGATATCGACGATCATGGCCGCCTCCAGGATCTGCCATCAATTTCAAGCATGCGATGTGCGGACTCGGGGCCCCAGCTACCAGGTGCATAGGACTCTGGCTTCGAATTTTGCTCCCAGTAGCTCACAATGGGGTCCAGAATCTCCCAGGAGAGTTCCACTTCACGCTGTCTGGGGAAAAGAGGTGGCTCACCCAGCAATACGTCGAGAATCAGACGCTCATAGGCCTCTGGGCTGTCCTCAGTAAAAGCATGGCCATAGCCGAAGTCCATAGTCACGTCGCGAACCTGCATGCTTGGGCCAGGAACCTTCGATCCAAATCGCATGGTCACACCCTCATTGGGCTGGACTCTTATGACCAAGGCATTTTCACCCAGCAGTGCAGTCTGTTCTTGAGCAAAGAGCTGCTGTGAAGCTCGCTTGAATACAACGGCAATCTCAGTCACTCGTCTTCCAAGTCGCTTGCCAGCCCTCAGATAAAAAGGAACACCCCTCCAGCGATCGGTGTCAATATCCAGCCTGAAAGCAGCGAAGGTTTCAGTCTTCGACTCAGGATTTATGCCATCCTCCTGCAAGAATCCCAACACTTGCTCGCCACCCTGCCAACCACCCAGGTATTGACCGCGAGCAGTGTGCTTGGAGAGATCTGCAGGTAACTTAACCGCCGCCAGAATCTTTTCTTTCTCGGCACGTAGATCGGCTGCGTCAAAAGAATCCGGCTGCTCCATGGCGGTGAGGGCAAGCAGCTGCAGTAGGTGATTCTGAATCACATCGCGTGCAGCTCCGATGCCGTCGTAGTATCCGGCTCGGCCCCCGATGCCAATATCCTCAGCCATGGTGATCTGCACGTGATCAATGTGTTGACTGTTCCAAATTGGTTCAAACATTTCATTCGCAAAGCGCAAGGCCAGAATGTTTTGAACGGTTTCTTTACCGAGGTAGTGGTCGATTCGGAATACCGAGTCGGCGGGAAATACTCGCTCGACAACTTCATTCAACTCGCGCGCTGTCTTGAGATCTGAACCAAACGGCTTCTCAATTACCACGCGCCGGAACTCGCCTGGTCCGGCATCGGTCAATCCTGCCGCTTCCAGTTGGTTCACGACCAGGGGAAAATCGCGAGGTGGAATCGAGAGATAAAAGGCGTGATTACCCGCGGTGCCGCGCTCTCGATCCAGCTCATCAACGGTTCGCTTCAGCTCCTGAAACGCGGCCGGGTCATCGTGGCGCCCTGAAACAAAGCGGATACCCTGAACCAACTGTTCCCAGACTGAATCCGACCAAGGAGTTCGAGCATGAGCCTTCACAGCGTCATAGACAACCGTTTCGAAATCCTGTTTTGACCAGTCACGTCTGGCAAACCCGACCAAAGAGAAGGCGGGTGGCAAAAGACCTCGGTTGGCGAGGTCATAAACAGCCGGCATCAGTTTCTTGCGCGACAGGTCACCGGTAACACCAAACATGATCAGACCGCTGGGGCCTGCAATCTTGTGCAGTCGACGGTCTTTGGGATTACGCAGTGGGTTAGTCGTCATTTAGCGAAGAGCCCTCTTGATCAACTCAAGGTCAACCAACGGGTTAGCCAAATCTAGTGACAGAACCGGGAGGCCATTGGACTCCAGCACTCTGGCGTCACCTGCCGCCTGGGCTGCGATAAGGGTTCCAAAGCTGAATGGCCTGCCCTCGATTTCTAGATCTTGATCTACCCGGTGGGTCAGCTGCAGAAACACACCCTGCTTTGGTCCGCCCTTGTGGTACTGACCGGTGGAGTGCAGGAATCTAGGTCCCCAACCAAAGGTCACAGGTCGACCGGTTGTCTTGGCAATGAGGTCTCGAAGCTCCTCAAACTGAGGGTAAGCCTCACGGTTGAGATAGGCGTGAATGGAGACGTAACTCGATACTTCAACCCTAGCGAGAAGCTCCTGGAGTGCCGCTTCAACTGTCTGGCCCGAGAGTTCAAACCCAAAGGACTTGGCGGCTACACCGCGATCGTTGAAGTCTGGATCGCTCAGCTCTGCCGGGGAGTCCAACAGCTCACGCGCCGCTACCTTGGCAGATTCCACATTGGGCTGATCGAATGGGTTAATCCCTAGTAGATACCCTGCAACTGCAGTGGCATGTTCCCACATCAAAAATAGTTCACCCAAGTCACCAAAAAAGCTGACGTCTTCAGAGTGAGCATCGCGGTCTGCATATCGGGTTACCAAGACATCTAACGCTGCCGATTCGAACTCGGGTGCGTTTGATCTAACAACCACAGGCAATGTGCCTAGGTCTTCTTTACCGGTGCTCTCAGCCACTAGCTGCTCAACCCAGTCTCCAAATCCAAGGAGCGATCCTGAGTCGACCAAGAACTTGTCCCTGAATCCATTTGCGGACTTTGACCTGGTCAGTGCCGCACCCAGCCAAAGAGCTGGATTATCTGATGAGTCTGAGCTCAACACCGCATCAGCCGCCTTAGCAGATGCAAGTAAACCCGTGATGTCAGCTCCAGCCAAACCGGATGGCACAAGACCAAATGCGGTGAGTGCCGAGTAGCGACCGCCAACGTTTGGGTCGGCATTGAATACTCGGTAACCGGCCTGGCGGGCCGATTGATCTAGTGGTGAGCCTGGATCGGTGACAATCACTATCCGCTCAGTTGGTTCAATGCCAGCGGCTCGGAATGCAGTTTCAAAGGCACGCTTTTGAGAATCAGTCTCCACGGTGGAACCAGACTTAGAGGAGACAACCACTACGGTCTTTTCAATCTCGTTCAACGCACTGCGAACCTGTGACGGGTCGGTCGAATCCAAAACCACTAGCTCAACGCGAGCGTTCTTCGTAATTACCTCTGGGGCTAGCGAGGATCCACCCATGCCGCAGAGCACGAATCGAGTGAGTCCAGCCTTGCGAAACTCGTCGCGAAGCTCAATGATTTCCGGAACTAGCGGCAACGAAATGTCAGCAGACTCAACCCAACCAAGGCGAATGCTGGCCTCAGGCTGAGCCTCAGACCCCCAAATGCTGGAGTCTTTGGCTCGAATTCTGGATGCGATTTGGTTTTTGACCAGTGAGTCCACGACCTCGTTTAGCTCAACCAGCTTGCTGGCGACAGAGACTTTCATCGAGCCTGCTCCAGAGCTGCCTCAACCGATGCCACAAGCTCATCCCAGGACGCAATGAACTTCTCGACACCCTCCTTTTCAAGGAGCGCGGTCACGTCGTCAAAATCAACTCCAGCAACGCTCAGCTCAGCTAGGAAGTCACTGGCGTTAGCGAGGTTTGGCTCGATGGTGTTTCCGGTTACGACACCGTGGTCAGCCATCGCCATCAGCGTCTTCTCTGGCATGGTGTTTACAAGCTGCGGCGCAACAAGTTCAGACACGTAGAGGGTGTCCGGCAGGTTAGGGTCTTTGACACCAGTTGAAGCCATCAACGGACGCTGGGCGTTAGCGCCCTTGGCGCTCAACTCGGTCCAGCGCGGTCCTTGAATGCTCTCCAAGAATAGACCGTATGCCAATCGGGCGTTGGCCAATGCAGCCTTGGAGCTGAGTTCGGTTC
Source organism: Micrococcales bacterium UBA7472 (assembly GCA_002478545.1). Classification (GTDB taxonomy): domain Bacteria; phylum Actinomycetota; class Actinomycetes; order Actinomycetales; family Microbacteriaceae; genus Aquiluna. Next base: position 22,367 of record DLOY01000084.1, on the reverse strand, counting down.
GACCCAGTGCTGCTAGGCGCTTGTCAACTTCGGTGTCCACTCGAGAGACAAAGAAGGAAGCAACCGAGTGAATCTTGGAAAGGTCGATGCCCTTGGCGGCGGCTTTCTCTAGGCCTCCCAGGTATGCATCAATCACCTCTGCGTAGCGCTCGGTCGAAAAGATCAATGTCACATTGACCGAGATACCGTTCGCGATTACCTCGGTGATCGCTGGGAGGCCAGCTTTTGTGGCCGGGATCTTGATCATCACATTCTCTTTGCCGACCATTTTGTAAAGCTCGAGGGCCTGCGCAATGGTTGCCTCAGTGTCATGAGCAAGCCCTGGCTCAACCTCAATCGACACGCGGCCATCAATGCCGTTGGATGAGCGATAGAGGTCGGCAAATATGTCGCAGGCATCCGCAACATCCTTGGAGGTGATTTCAGCAATCGCCTGGGAAGCGGAAGCACCTTTTGCGGCTTGCTCTGCGATAGCAGAGCCATATGAGGAACCTTTGAGCGCGGCGGCAAAGATAGTTGGATTGGTCGTCACACCGCGAACCGAAAAGTCGCGGATTAGATCCTCGAGGTTTCCGGATTCGATTCGATCACGTGACAGGTCGTCCAGCCAGATTGAGACACCGGCGTTAGTTAGATCTTGAAGTGAGGACATGGTTGTTAGTTACCTTTGATAGAAGACTGAACGGCAGCCACAACTGCCTCGGTGGTGATTCCAAACTCTCGGTAGAGAGTCTGGTAGTCAGCGCTTGCGCCGTAGTGATCGATGCCAACAGCGACACCTTGGTCACCGATGAATTCTCTCCAGCCCATAGTCAATCCGGCCTCGACAGATACCCGGGCTTTGATAGCTGGCGGTAGAACTTGGTCACGGTAGCTCTGAGGCTGCTCCTTGAACCACTCCACACAAGGCATCGAGACGACGTTTACCGCAATTCCCTGAGCCTGCAGAGTGGCCTGAGCCTCAAGCGCAAACTGAACCTCACTACCGGTGGCGATGATTACCGCTTGAGGGTTAGCCACCTCAGATAGGACATACCCACCCTTTGCAACCATGGCTGCAGATGCGAACTTACTGCGGTCAACAACCGGGAGATTTTGACGGGTGAGCACGATTCCTGCTGGGTTGTTCTTGCGACGCATAATTTCAAGCCAGGCCTGGGCAGTTTCGTTGGCATCTGCGGGTCGCACCACATCTAGCTGTGGAATAGCGCGAAGCGCGGTCAGGTGCTCGATCGGCTGGTGGGTTGGACCATCTTCACCCAGCGCCACCGAATCGTGAGTCCAAACAAAAGTTGATGGGATTCCCATCAGGGCTGCCAATCGAACAGCTGGTCGCATGTAGTCGGAGAACACCAAGAATGTACCGCCGAATACGCGTGTGCGCCCAGATAGAGTAATTCCGTTGAGGATCGCACCCATGGCGTGCTCACGCACACCGAAGTGCAGGATGCGGCCGGCTGCCTTTGGGGTCCAGTGCTTGGTTTGCCACTTGCTGGGAACGAAAGAGCCGCCGCCCTCAATGGTGGTGTTGTTGCTCTCTGCAAGATCAGCAGATCCACCCCATAGCTCTGGAAGCTTGGCTGCTAAGGCGTTGATTACCTTGCCAGAAGCGGCGCGGGTCGCAACCTCGGTTCCAGCCTCAAATACCGGTAGTGAGGACTCCAAGTCCGCAGGTAGCTGTCCAGCCTCGAGTCGAGCGAATAGTTCTGCAGCCGCTGGGTTGCTGCTCTGCCAAGCCTCGAACTTCTGGTTCCACTGAGCGTGCTGCTCGGCACCACGCTCCACCAACTTGCGAGTGTGCTCGATTACCGCAGGGGAGACCTCGAAGCTCTTTTGAGGATCGAAACCAAGTGCCACCTTCAAGCCAGCAAGCTCCTCGGCTCCAAGCTTTGAACCGTGGATCTTTCCGGTGTTCTGCTTCTCAGGTGAGGGCCAGCCAATGATGGTGCGAAGGGTGATCAGGGTTGGTTTGTCGGTCTCCAGCTGAGCCTCGCGAATTGCTTCGTAAAGAGCCGAAACATCCTCTTTGTATTCGCCCTTGCGCCAGTCAACCTCGAGGGTCTGCCAACCATAGGCGCGGTATCGAGCGGCGACATCCTCGGTAAAGGAAATGTTGGTGTCATCTTCGATAGAAATCTGGTTTGCGTCATAGATAACGATTAGGTTCCCGAGTCCGAGATGTCCGGCGATCGAGGCTGACTCAGCGCTCACACCCTCCTGCAAATCTCCGTCACCGGCGATTACGTAAACCTTGTGGTCAAAAGGACTATCGCCCTGATTTTCGCCATCAAAAAGCTCGCGCTCAAAGCGCTGTGACATGGCAAATCCAGTGGCAGATGCAAGTCCCTGGCCCAGCGGGCCGGTGGTGATTTCGACACCCTTGGTGTGTCCAAACTCTGGGTGACCAGGAGTCAGTGAACCCCAGGTACGAAGGGCCTTGATGTCGTCAAGCTCCAGACCAAAACCACCGAGGTACAGCTGGTTGTACAGGGTGAGGGAGGAGTGACCCGCGGAGAGGATAAATCGGTCCCTGCCAGCCCAGCGGTCATCGCTTGGGTTGTGGCGCATTACCTTTTGGAACAGCAAATATGCCACTGGCGCGAGTGAAATCGCAGTGCCAGGGTGGCCGTTACCAACTTTCTCAACGGCATCTGCTGCCAAAACTTTGGCGGTCTTTACCGCCAGGTCATCTAGTTCAGTCCATTCCAACAATTAAAAAGTTTCCAATCTTGAGGCTTTTTCAATGGGGGAGATGACGGGGCGGCGATGCTCCGAATTTGCTTTGAAGTCTATACCTTCAGCTCCTGGGGTGCTGCAGGAGGATTAGACTTGTCGCAATGTCGACCCCCGCAAAAATCAAGCCTTCTTTTGGCGCGAAGCTTCGCGCCTACTTTGCGCTCACCAAGCCGCGGGTAATCGAGCTGTTGCTGATTGCAACAGTGCCGACCATGGTTTTGGCTGCGGGTCAGATCCCACCGTTGACGCTGATGCTTGCCACTTTGGTAGGTGGAGCACTGAGCGCTGGAAGCGCGAATGCGTTCAACTGTTACATTGATGCCGACATCGACCAAATCATGGGTCGCACGAAGAACCGTCCGCTGGTCACTGGTGAACTTACCAAGTCAGAGGCGCTTTGGTTTGCCTGGAGCATTGGCGTGCTGTCGGTGGTGTGGCTCTGGGCAACGGTAAACCTTTTGAGCGCTCTGCTTTCGCTTGCGGCAATACTGTTCTACGTGTTTGTTTACACCCTTGGGCTAAAGCGCAGAACTCCGCAGAACATTGTCTGGGGCGGGGCAGCCGGAGCGATGCCAGCCCTAATCGGTTGGGCGGCAGTGACTAACGAAGTATCGCTGACCGCTTGGATTTTGTTCTTGATCATCTTCCTGTGGACTCCGCCTCACTACTGGCCGCTTTCAATGCGGTACCTGGAGGACTATCGCGATGCCGGGGTTCCAATGCTGCCCGTGGTCGCAAAAAACGAGGTCGTGGGTCGTCAGATCATCCTCTATGCCTGGGCATACCTAGCTGCTACTTTGCTCTTAATCCCAATCGCCGGGATGGGGCTGGTCTACACGTCGGTAGCCGTGATCGCCGGTGCTTGGTTCACATGGGAGTCTCACCGGCTATATAACGAAGCCAAGGTCGGGATCCCAAAGAATCCAATGCGCCTTTTTCACGGTTCAATCTCACACCTAACGCTATTGTTCCTGGCAATTGCGATCGATCCGCTACTGCCGTTCTAAGACGAGATTTCCTTCAAGCGAGCAAGTGCCTCAAGGCGCTCAGTAGCGTGGTCCACAATCGGGGTTGGGTATCCGTGTGCTAGGCCATCGACAAGCAACCAGGGCTGGTGAACCGCTTTGCCAGGTATGTGAGCCAATTCGGGTATGTACCGCCTGACATAGTCACCATGCGGATCGAATTTTTCTCCCTGAGTGATGGGGTTGAAGACTCTGAAAAACGGTGAAGCATCGGTGCCGCAACCTGCTGTCCACTGCCAGCCATGACTGTTCGAGGCCGGGTCATAGTCCGTTAGGTGCTCTTCAAAGTGGCGAGCGCCGATTTGCCATTCAAAGTGCAGGTCTTTCACCAGGAAGCTCGCCACAATCATTCTGGCTCGGTTGTGCATCCAACCAGTGCTTTTGAGCTGACGCATTGCAGCGTCAACCATTGGAAAACCAGTCTTGCCCTCTATCCAAGCAGCAAGCAGCTCGTGCTTTTCAGCTGGGTCGTCATAACGCAACTTGGCGTACTTTACGTCGAAATACTCAGTCAAAGTGTGTGGGTTGTGAAACAACACATCCGCATAAAACTCTCGCCAGGCAATCTCCTTGCGGAAGACGTCTTCACCTGCCGAAGAACCAAGTCGATAGAGGATGGTCCGAGGGTGAATTTCTCCATGTGCAAGGGCGTGTGAGAGATGCGAGGTGCCACCCAAGTCCGATCTGTCCCGGAGTGAGTCGTAAGACGTAGCCCTGGACACCATGAATCGCTCCAAGGTTCTGAGTGCAAAACGCTCTCCGGCTCGAATCTTTACTGCGATGTTGTAAGCCGAGGGGATTGCAGCACCTTTGAGCTGGAAACACCGGGCCGAGGCTAGGTCGACCTTGAACGGTGCCGGGATCGGCAGCTGAGACCAGCGCCGATAGAACGGCGTGTACACGCGCAGGGGGTTACCGTCGTCTTTTCTCACCGTCCCGGGCTCTACGGCGTAATTGGATCCAACAAGCTTGAGTGCGATTCCAGCTCCATACAAAGCCTCTGCCAGGTTTGCCTGCCAAAGCATTGCGTTGGTGTCAAAGTTTCTGGTCGCGAAAACTGCATCTACCTCAGCCTCGACTAGGGCTGAAACAAGTTCATCGATGTTGTCGAAAACAGCTAGCTGCGATGGCAGATCTTCTTGCAGTGCCTCAAGAGAGGCGATAAGAGAGTTTGAGCGAATCGGCAACAGCGTCGCAAAGTCCGAAGGGAGACAGAAGGCAAACCCAAGTTCGTGCTCAGCTGCGACAGTGAGAGCTTCGTTGTCCTGGATTCGAAGATCTCTAGTGAAAAGGTGAACTACCCTCATTTAGCTTTTTTTGCAGTGAGCCAATAAAACGTGACCATGGACGAAAGCACTGCAGCTCCTAACATGTGCAATGCAACCAAAAACGGCGGCACTCCCATCCTGGCTTGAACAACACCGATGACTGCCTGGGCCACCGAGGTGAGGAACAGTAGGACCAGGGCTCTTGTGGGATAGCTCTGCAATGCGGGTGCAGTCCGCCACTGTGCAATCAGTGCCGCGGCGATCAAAATCAGCATCAGGTAGCCCGGATATGAGTGATAGTGCTGCCAGATCTCCAAATCGAGACCATTTCTCGGGGTATCAACATCACCAGCGTGAGGCCCGGCGCCTGTAACGACCACACCAATCAAAATGGTGATAGAGCTCACCGCTGCGACCGGCCAACGCAACTTGGTCGCCAGTGGAGCAACCGGACCCAAGGTCTTTGGAAGTGCCCTCGAGACCATCACACTGGCTAGTGAAATCAGGTAGGAAGACAAAACGAAGTGCAAACCCACAATCCAGGGATTCAGCTGTGTGAGCACTGTGATACCGCCAAGCACTGCCTGGCCGATAATCCCTAGCCCCAATCCAAAAGCTGGTACCAGTGTTGAAATTCGGATTGCTCGCTTTGCTCGGCGAATGAATGTGGCCACAAACGTGATGGTCAAGACCGCAATTAGAACCCAGAGCCCGATTACATAAAGCTCTGAACCGACAACCACAGCCAATACGAGCGACACCACGAGCAACACCATGGTGGCGAAGAAGGCGAGCGTTGGCGCCAGAAGCTGACGTTTGGCAGGGTGGGTGCGGAAAATTGTTATGAAAGTCAGAAGTGCAATCACCAGCAAGACAATTGTCAGCAGGCGGTTTCCAAACTCGATAATGCCGTGAATACCCATCTCTGGGGTTGAAACCAAGGACTCATCGGTGCACTTGGGCCAGGTTGGGCAGCCCAGTCCGGATGCGGTGAGTCTCACCAGACCCCCGGTAACAACAATCAGAATCTGAGTTGCCAGTGAAAGCCACACGTAAAGGCGAATCCGCTTCTCAGCCACAATCTTGTCGAACCAGATCGTCTTCAACATCTGCAATTGATTACCTCAACTTAGGTTGCCCTAAGTAGTTCCCAGCCCCGATGACTGTTAACCTTTTTAGGGTCTGAGACAAGTCTCTCACGCTCAAATTGGTAGGAATAACCAGCCAAGGCGAGGGTTGAATCAGAGTGAAAAACCAGGAGGATGCGTGTCCGAAAAAATCATCGACCGCCCAGAGCTTGATGAGCTCGGAAATTACGAGTTTGGATGGTCCGACAAGGACGATGCCGGAGCGTCTGCCAAGCGTGGTATCAGCGAGGATGTCGTCAAGGACATATCGGGCAAGAAGAGCGAGCCAGATTGGATGTTGGAGCGCCGCCTGAAGGGTTACGAGTTTTTCTTGAAGAAGCCAATGCCATCGTGGGGTTCAGACCTATCCGGCATTGACTTTGACAACATCAAGTACTTCGTTCGTTCCACCGAGCGTCAGGCCCAGTCCTGGGAAGACCTACCCGATGACATCAGAAACACCTACGAGCGCCTCGGTATCCCAGAGGCAGAGCGCCAGCGCCTGGTAGCCGGTGTTGCTGCTCAGTATGAGTCTGAGGTGGTTTACCACCAGATCCGTGAGGACCTCGAGGAGCAGGGCGTCATCTTTCTGGACACAGACACTGCCCTGAAAGAGCACCCAGAGATTTTCAAGGAGTACTTCGGCACCGTTATCCCAGCTGGAGACAATAAGTTTGCTGCACTCAATACCGCAGTATGGTCCGGTGGATCCTTCGTTTACGTGCCAAAAGGCGTACATGTTGAAATTCCACTGCAGGCCTACTTCCGCATTAATACCGAGAACATGGGTCAGTTCGAAAGAACCCTGATCATTGCGGACGAGGATTCCTACGTTCACTACATCGAAGGCTGCACGGCCCCGATCTACCAGTCCGATTCACTGCACTCGGCTGTGGTTGAAATCATCGTGAAGAAGGGCGCTCGCGTTCGCTACACCACGATTCAAAACTGGTCCAACAACGTATACAACCTCGTCACTAAGCGCGCCATCGCGCACGAGGGTGCCACCATGGAGTGGATTGATGGCAACATCGGCTCCAAGGTGACTATGAAGTACCCAAGCGTCATTCTTGCCGGCGAGCACGCTAGGGGAGAGACCCTTTCGGTTGCATTCGCAGGCGAGGGTCAGCACCAGGACGCTGGAGCCAAGATGATTCACCTCGCTCCGCACACCACTAGTTCGATTGTTTCTAAGTCAATCGCCAGAGGCGGAGGTCGCACCAGCTACCGAGGCGAGATTCGCGTGAACCCAGGTGCTCACCACTCGGCAAACACCGTACGCTGTGACGCACTACTGGTTGACACCATCTCTCGATCTGACACCTACCCAGCAAACGACATTCGTGAAGACGATGTCTCAATGGGCCACGAGGCGACAGTTTCGCAGATTTCTGCTGAGCAGCTTTTCTATCTGCAGTCTCGAGGCATGCCAGAGGACGAGGCCATGGCGATGATCGTTCGTGGGTTTATCGAGCCGATCGCCAAGGAGCTCCCTATGGAGTACGCCCTTGAACTCAACAAGCTCATTGAGATGCAAATGGAAGGCGCGGTGGGCTAATGACTCAGCACGGTATCAAGGAGCACAGCCACGGCAACGTTCCGATTCAGACTCGCTCGGAGCGTCCACGCTCCACCTCAGTGGCTGACTTCGAACCGATCTCCAAGCTCCAGGAGATTTGGCGTTACTTGCCGATTGACAAGCTCCGCGGACTAGACGCCGAAGTTATGGCTGAAGTTGCAGATGCAGACATCTCGGTTCGTCTATCGGCTGGCGTTACCGCACGCACAGTTGATTCGACTGACCCTGTGGTTGGCCAGGCAGGGCTTCCTGAGGATCGAGTTTCCGCTGCAGCCTGGACAAACGCTTCCAAGACCCTAGTTGTCGAGGTTCCTGCGGAGTTCAGCTCCACAGAGGCGAGTTTTATCAAAATCCAGCCCACCTCGACCGAGGCCAAAGCCTCTCACCTCGTGGTGAAGGTCGGCAATTTTGCCAATGCAACCGTGGTTTTGGACCATGTTGGTGTGGGCTCGTTGGCAGAGAACGTCGAGATCATCTTGGGTGATGGTGCTCAGCTGAACTTTGTATCCATTCAGCAGTGGGAGAGTGGCTCTAGCCACATTTCCTCGCAGTTCTGCCGCCAGGGTCGCGACTCGAAGCTCAAGCACGTGGTGGTATCGCTAGGCGGCGACCTAGTTCGAGTTACACCCACCGCATTTCTTTCGAGCCCAGGTGCTGAGGTAGAGATGTTTGGTGTTTACCTCGCCGACACCGGAAACTATTTTGAACACCGCCCATTCGTGGATCACATTGCCAAGAACTGCGTGTCGAACGTTGCCTACAAGGGAGCACTACAGGGAGCAGGCGCTCACACTGTATGGGTTGGAGATGTATTGATTCGAGAGAGCGCGGAAGGGACCGACACCTACGAGCTCAACCGTAACCTGCTGCTGGTGGATGGCGCACGAGCGGACTCGGTGCCAAACCTTGAAATTGAGACCGGCAAGATTGAGGGCGCTGGCCACGCCAGTGCGTCGGGTCGATTTGACGACGAGCAGCTTTTCTACCTGATGGCCCGAGGTGTCTCAGAGTCAGATGCCAGAAAACTTGTGGTTCGCGGCTTTCTCAACGAGATCATTCAAAAAATTGGCATCGAGGAGATTGAGCAGCGTCTGATCTCCGCAATCGAACTAGAGCTAGAAAGAGTTGGTGCTTAGTCATGGCTACCAAGATTTGTTCCCTTGATGACCTGAAGCCTGGAAAGGCCATCAGAGTCAAGATCAACGACCACGCGATCGCAATCATTCGCACTCCAAATGGTGAGGTCAAGGCGCTGGATGACAAGTGCTCCCACGGCGAGATCTCGCTTTCCGAGGGGTTCGTAGACAACGAGACCGTAGAGTGCTGGGCACACGGTGCAAAGTTTGACCTCAACACCGGCAAGCCACTGAGCCTGCCCGCATACGAACCGGTTGCCACCTACGAGGTGCTGATCGACAACAACGACATTTACGTGGAATACGAATAGGACTTAGGTAAGGAAATCATGGCAACTCTAGAAATCAAGAACCTGCACGTCTCGGTCAACACCGACCAGGGACCGAAGCAGATTTTGCGCGGCGTGGACCTAACCATTCGCTCCGGAGAGACCCACGCCGTTATGGGTCCAAACGGTTCTGGCAAGTCAACCCTTGCCTACTCGGTAGCCGGACACCCAAAGTATGAAGTCACTGATGGTGAGATCCTGCTAGACGGCGAGAACGTTTTGGAAATGGAAGTAGACGAGCGCGCTCGGGCTGGCCTGTTCCTCGCTATGCAGTATCCGGTGGAGGTCCCCGGAGTATCAGTTTCCAACTTCCTTAGAACCGCAAAGACGGCCATTAGCGGCGAGGCTCCTCAGCTGCGCCAGTGGGTTGGCGACCTAAAGACCGCCATGAACAACCTACGCATGGACCCCGACTTCACCGAGCGCAATGTCAACGAGGGCTTCTCCGGTGGAGAGAAGAAGCGTCACGAGATTCTGCAACTTGAACTTCTCAAGCCCAAGATCGCCATTCTGGACGAAACTGACTCAGGTTTGGATGTTGACGCACTCAAGATTGTTTCCGAAGGCGTAAACCGCGCCAAAGCAAACACCGACCTGGGCGTGCTGCTAATCACCCACTACACCCGCATTCTGCGCTACATCCAGCCAGACTTCGTGCACGTTTTCGTGGCTGGCAAGGTTGCCGAGCAGGGTGGGCCAGAGCTAGCAGAGAGACTAGAGGCAGAGGGTTACGACCGTTACCTGAAGGCCAACGTATGAATGAAGTAAAAGAACTAAGCCCCGAGCGCTATGACCAAGTTTTGGAGGCGATGAAGGAAATCATCGACCCAGAAATCGGAGTCAACATCGTTGATCTTGGCTTGGTCTACGGTCTCCAAGAGTCTTCTGATGGGGCACTACTAATCAACATGACCCTAACCAGCGCTGGTTGCCCCCTTACGGATGTAATCGAAGAGCAGACCGCTCAGGCGTTGGACAACGTAGTTGAGGCCTTCAGAATCAATTGGGTGTGGATGCCGCCATGGGGTCCAGAGCGAATCACCGAGGACGGCAAAGAAATGATGCGCGCGATCGGATTTTCAATCTAAGAAAAAAGCCCGGCAACTGCCGGGCTTTTTTGTTTCTGAAACCTATTTGGTGAACTTCCAGGCAATGGGAAGTAGTGCTGCAGCCAGAGCTGCCTTCAGAGCATCGCCGATCAAAAATGGAACAACACCGACCTGGATTGCGGTTTGCAAATCGATGCCAAGGATGGCCATTAGGCCAATGACGCCTACTGCGTAGACAACAGCACTGCCGGCAACGAAAGCAAGTGCCAACTTCAGCGGGTTCTTCGCATAACCTCGCTCGGACAGGAGGCCGATTAGCGCGGCAGCCAGGACAAATCCAACCAGGTAGCCAATGGTTGGCATTGCGGCCTTCAGGGCAGTAGCGCCGGCGAACACAGGAAGTCCGACCGCACCAAGGGCTAGGTAGAGGGCTGTGCTAGCGGCACCTCTGGAAAATCCAAGCGCCGCTGCAACCAACAAGACTGCAAAGGTCTGCATGGTCATCGGGACTGGAATCATTGGGACCTGAATTTGAGCTGCGATGGCGATCAGGATTGCGCCTGAACCAACCAGAGCAATGTCTGAGGTAATGGTTCGGGGAACATAGCGATCAAGAATTACTGCATTGCTCAAAATTGTTTTCCCTTCAAGATTTTTCCCAAGTTTAGCCAGCATCTTCGATCTCGGCGTCCAACTGAGCTTGGTTCTTGCGCTTGGCCTTTGGTTGGACCAAGCCTTGCGCCTCCAATCTCAGCCTGCGTTCGTTTCGAACCGCCCAGATAAAGGCTGCGAATGCCATCAGCCCAAAAAGTACCCACTGCAGAGCGTATGACAGGTGATTGCCCTCATCGAGTGATGGTTTCGGCATCGCCATTGGGACTTCACCAGATTCCGGACTTTCTGATACGAGTCTGCCGTAATGACTGGTGATCAGCTTTTCTGAACTCAGACCCTGAAGCTCTGCTGGAGCGATTGATGCCAGTTGACCTTCGACCACACCCCTTTGTTGACTGGGCTCAGAGGCGCGAAGCCTAACAATCAGCTCACGAGGCCCTGGGTCCGGCAGTGGGTTGGAGCTCGGAGTCGTGATCGGGCTCCCCGCAGGGATCCAACCACGCTCGATTGCAAGAATTGTGCCGTCGGTGAGCTCGAATGGGATTATCTGAAGAAAACCCGCTTGGCCCGAAAGTGGGCGGTTTCTAACGACAGCGGCGCGCTCAGGTAGATACCTGCCGGTGATCTTCACCTGACGCCATTCCCATTTTTGAAGCGATGATTCGACGTCTTCTCGAGGGTAATCAACCGGGGATTGGTCATAGTTTGCCAACACCTGTTCGATGCGTTGAACTCGCTCGTCTCTTCTTGTGAATTGCCACCAACTAAGTAGCGATGTGGCTATCGAGAACAAGACAACCAGAGCAAACCATGGGGCCCAGCGTCTAATTTGATTCATCTGCAAAAGGTTCGCATCTCAGAAAAAAGGATCTTGCTGATAGATAGTCAACCAGATAACCCTCATGCTCCTTACACGCCCCCCAGATTTTCTCCCTATCGGGGGAGTGCACCTTGGGATTTCGCCAGAAGATCAGGGTGATTGCTGTGTTAGTGCAACCAGCTCGAGAGCACTTACTGCTCATCGACAATCTTGATGTCGGTGGCTTTCAAAGTGAGCTTGGGGGCGACCAGCTTTGACACAGATTTATCTTCTGCTGGACCCTGCGCATTTGCAACGATTACGGCGAAGTAGGGCAGGAAGATCGCCAAACCGAACAGCACCCACATCAGCCAGCCTTGGGCAAAAACACCAGCCACAATGCAAACCATTCGAACGCTCATTGCAACCGTGTACTTAATCATGCGCGAGCGACGCTCTTCATCTGGGGAGATGTTGAGTGAGGTTGCACTCTGTCGCTGAGCCACCGGGTTACCGCTTTTCTCTTCAAGCCATTACTAAACTGTGGTTTTCAAGCACTTCTGCAGTAATCGTATTCCCGCAAGGAGCTCATTTTGGAATCAGCCCGAACAGTTTTGGTCACCGGTGGTAACCGGGGAATTGGTTTTGCCATTGCCCAGGAATTCCTTGCCAGCGGGTACAGGGTTGCGGTAACAGCTCGATCCGGATCTGGTCCCGAGGGCACACTAACCGTTCGCGCAGATGTCACCGATGGTGAGTCGCTAGATTCAGCAATTGCCGAGGTTGAGGCTCAGCTCGGACCGATTGAAATCTTGGTCGCCAACGCCGGCATCACAAAGGACACGCTCCTGATGCGAATGAGCGATGAGGAATTCGAATCGGTTGTGAATACCAACCTCAATGGGGTCTTCAGAGTGCTCCGCCGGGTGACCAAGGGGATGTTGAAAGCAAAGTTTGGACGCGTGATTTTGATCGGCAGTGTGGTTGGACTACTGGGAAGTGCTGGGCAGGTCAACTACTCTGCAACCAAGAGTGCTCTGGTCGGGATGGCCAGAAGCGTCACTCGTGAGTTGGGTGGCAGAAACATCACCGCAAACGTCGTTGCCCCTGGATTTATTGATACTGACATGACCGCCGAGCTCTCGGAAGAGCTCATCGCTGGCTACAAGCAGCGCATTCCAGCTGGTCGCTTTGCCGCCCCAGAAGAGGTTGCAAAGGTGGTTCGCTGGCTCGCATCCGATGAGGCTAGCTACATTTCAGGTGCCGTTATCCCCGTGGATGGTGGCCTTGGAATGGGTCACTAGGTGTAGTTTTTTCTCAATCACATAAGGAGATACGTTGGGAATTCTCGAAGGTAAGAAGGTTCTTGTCACTGGAGTGTTGACCGAGGCGTCAATCGCTTTTTCGGCTGCGCGTCTAGCCCAGGAGCAAGGAGCCGAGGTTCTGCTTAGCTCCTTTGGGCGCATGCTCCCTATCACTACCAAAATTGCAGAGCGACTGCCGAAGCCAGTGAAGGTAATCGAACTGGATGCCACTAACGCTGAGCACCTGGCGGCCCTGCCTGGCCACATCAAAGAGCACCTCGGTAGCCTCGATGGCATCGTTCACGCGATTGCCTTCGCTCCACAGACCGCTCTGGGCGGCAACTTTATGGAGACTGAGTGGTCTGATGTTTCAACCGCGGTTGAGGTTTCTGCATACTCGCTCAAGGCGATCACTGCAGCCTGCGTGCCGGTCTTGAACAACCCAAGCTCCGTGGTTGGACTCACCTTCGATGCCACAGTCTCGTGGCCGGTTTATGACTGGATGGGCGTTGCCAAAGCGGCATTCGAGTCAACTTCTCGCTACCTAGCTCGATATCTCGGCAATAGGGGAATCCGCGTCAACCTTGTTTCCGCGGGACCACTTCGCACCACAGCCGCTAAGGGCATTCCTGGGTTTGCCACCATGGAGGAGCTGTGGACCGACCGTGCACCGCTAGGTTGGGACCTAACTGACACCGAGGCTGCCGCTAAGGGTCTGGTTGCTCTTTTGAGTGACTGGTTCCCAGCTACCACAGGTGAAATGATTCACGTTGACGGCGGCTTGCACTCAACCGGCGCCTAGGGAAGCAGCGGAATAAGCATTGAAAGATCGCGCTCGTTGAGCGCGATCTTTGCTTTTTCACGCACTACTGGTTTTGCGCAGAACGCAACCGATAGCCCAGCAACCGCCATCATTCCAAGATCATTCGCTCCATCTCCAACCGCAATGGTTCGAGAAATAGGAACCTGAAGTTGTTGAGCCCAGGTTATGAGAGATTCGGCTTTCACCTCACGGTCAATGATGGTTCCAAGCACCTTTCCAGTTAGTAGTCCGTTGACTACCTCAAGGGTGTTGGCGCGTTCGAAATCAAAACCGATTGCCTTTTTCACGGGACCGAGCAGCTGAATAAACCCACCCGACACCGCAGCAGCCATGCCACCGCGTTCATGGATAGCACGCACTAACACAGCTGCACCTTCGGTGGGCCTTAGCTGGTTTGAAACCTCTGCCAATACTGATTCGGGCAAGCCCTCAAGGGTCGCCACACGCTCGATCAGGCTCTCGGAGAAATCTAGCTCGCCACGCATGGCGCGCTCAGTGACAGCCGCCACCTCGTCACGCTTGCCAGCGCGCTCGGCAAGTAATTCGATTGCTTCATCTTCGATAAGCGTTGAGTCGACATCGAAGACCACTAAGAAACGACTCAAGGTTTAACCAACAACCCCTTGGCAACAACAACAATGCCGGAATCGGTGACGGTTAGGCCCCGCTCTAGGTCGCGCTCTCGATTGACGCCGATGCTGGCTCCATCAGCGACGACCACGTCCTTGTCCAAAATTGCTTTTCGGATAGTGCAGTCGCGTCCGATTTGAACGTTGTCCAATAGGACCGAGTCAGTGATCAGGCTTCGAGAGGCAACCCGGACATTTGGGGAAAGCACACTTCGCTCAACGATTCCGCCTGAAACCACAACCCCAAGACTCACAATGGAGTCGTTGGTTCGCCCTTGGTTGCCCTCTGAGTCGTGAATGAATTTGGCTGGAGGGAGATTTATCTGCTGGTTGTAAACCGGCCAGTCTGAGTTGTAGAGGTTGAAGATCGGCATCGTCGAAATTAGATCCATGTGCGCGTCGTAGTAGCTGTCGATGGTTCCCACATCGCGCCAGTAGGACTTGTCTCGGGCGGTAGCACCTGGGATTTCGTTATAGGTAAAGTCGTAGGCTCCCGCCGTTCCCTTATTTACGAAATAAGGGATGATGTCGCCACCCATGTCGTGCGACGAGTCTTCGTTTTGACCATCCAGTTCGATCGCTTCAATCAGCGACTGGGCATTGAAAATGTAATTACCCATCGAGACCAGAGCTTGGCTTGGGTCACCGGGAACTGATTTGGGGTCAGATGGTTTTTCTCTGAAGTTCTCGATCTTGGTGGGGTTGGCTGGATCCACCTCAATCACACCGAATTGCGGCGCCAGCGAGATTGGTTGCCTGATTGCAGCGACCGTGGCCTCCATCCCAGATTCGATGTGGGACTGCAGCATCTGATCGAAGTCCATTCGATAGACGTGATCTGCTCCAACCACGACTACATAGTCAGGTCGCTCATCACTGAGCGCGTTCATGGACTGCAGGATCGCATCTGCGCTACCGGTATACCAACGCTTGCCAAGGCGCTGCTGGGCAGGGACAGATGCCACGTAAGCACCGAGCAGAGGAGACATGCGCCAAGTCTGGGAAACGTGACGATCGAGCGAGTGGGACTTGTACTGGGTCAGGACCACAATTCTTCTGAGACCAGAGTTGATTAGGTTTGAAAGAGCAAAGTCAATCAGGCGGTAGCTGCCCGCAAAAGGAACTGCCGGTTTCGCTCGATCAGCCGTGAGTGGCATGAGCCGCTTTCCCTCACCGCCGGCTAAAACCATCCCGAAAACACGTGTTCGTCCCATAGCCAAATGTTAGTTGCTCGAATAAGGCGGGGACTAGCATTTTGCTATGAGAGTCGATTTCGTTACCAAAGAGTATCCACCGCACATTTACGGTGGCGCCGGGGTCCACATCACCGAGCTTGTGAAGGTGTTGCGCTCTCGAATAGACGCTCGGGTACATGCCTTCGGTGAACCTGTCTCAGAGCAGGGCACCTTTGGTTACCAGGTACCTCAGGAGTTGACTAGCGCAAACGGTGCCCTGCAGACCATGGGGGTGGACCTAATGATTGCTCAGGCTCTTGATGGTTCAGACCTGGTGCACTCTCACACTTGGTACGCAAACTTTGCCGGGCATGTGGGGTCCATGTTGCACGGAATTCCTCACGTGGTAACAGCGCACTCACTTGAACCATTGCGTCCCTGGAAGCGAGAGCAACTCGGCGGGGGATACGAGCTTTCGTCGTACATAGAACGCACCGCTTACCTCGGCGCAAAAAGGGTTATCGCTGTCTCTCACGGCATGCGCAATGACATCTTGCGAAGCTATCCCGACCTTGATCCGTCGCGCGTCGAGGTTGTCTATAACGGAATCGACGCCAACAAGTGGCAGCCAGTGAACGACCCCGACACAGTTCGTGAGCTTGGTGTGGATCCCGATCGTCGCAGTGTCATATTCGTGGGCAGAATTACCCGCCAGAAGGGCCTTCCATACTTTCTAAGGGCTGCTCGAGAGCTACCAAGTGACGTTCAGCTTGTCCTGTGTGCTGGGGCACCAGACACCAAAGAGATCCAACAAGAGGTTGAGGATTTGGTTGCAGAGCTGGCGCAGAAGCGTTCCGGAGTCATTTGGATTCCAGAACACCTTCCGCAGCCAAAACTTGCAGCTCTTCTCACTCAGGCAGATCTGTTCGTGTGTCCATCAATTTACGAGCCGCTTGGAATTGTGAACCTTGAGGCCATGGCCTGCGGGGCACCTGTCATTGGCACCGCAACCGGAGGAATCCCAGAGGTTGTTGTAGCTGGAGAGACCGGCTGGCTCGTACCGATCGACCAAGTTCAAGATGGCTCCGGTGTTCCAATCGATGAGGACAAGTTCGTCTCGGACTGGGCTCAGGCTCTCAACCAGGCTCTGTCTTCAAGCCAGCTTGAAAGCTTTGGTGAAGCTGGAAGAGAGCGGGCAAAGCAAGAATTCAGTTGGGAGTCCATCGCGACTCGCACGATAGAGGTCTATCAACGAGCCCTCGAAGATTAGGCTTTAGGCGATGTCTACCGTTATTGATCTGCAAAATGTAAGTGTTGTCAGAAATGGCAGAGCCATTCTTGACTCCGTCAGTTTTCAAGCCGACTCCTCACAGCGCTGGGTGATTCTCGGCCCAAACGGAGCGGGCAAAACCACCATGTTGCGCGTCTGCGCAGCGCAGATTCAGCCAAGTAGCGGTTCAGCAGACGTCCTGGGGCAGCGACTTGGCGAGGTGAATATATTTGAACTTCGCACCAGAATCGGTTTTGCATCCTCTGCCTTGGCTAACCAGATCCCAAACAGTGAGACCGTTTTGAACGCTGTCATGACCGCTTCCTACGGCGTGACCGGTCGCTGGAAAGAAGAGTACGACTCAGTTGATGAGCGCAGAGCAATGCGGGTTTTGGGGGAGTGGGACCTAAGCGACTTTGCCGAGCGCCCGTTTGGAACGCTAAGTGATGGCGAGCGAAAGCGAGTCCAGATTGCTCGTTCGATCATGACTGACCCTGAACTACTGCTTCTGGATGAACCCGTTGCATCACTGGACCCTGGTGCAAGGGAGCAGACAATTAGCCTGCTGAGTGGCTATGCAACCAGTTCTTATGCACCGGCCATGGCTATGGTGACTCATCACCTAGAAGAGATTCCTGCTGGCTTCACTCATGCGCTCCTGGTTCAGGATGGCAAGATTTTGGCCCGCGGAGAGATTGGTAGCACCATCACATCTGAGAGTATCTCCGAGACTTTCCGTTACCCATTGAAAGTTAGCTATGAGGCTGGCAGATTCTCGGTGCGGGCAGCCTAGACCCGATCACTTTTCTCTGCTAAGCTTTCGGGCTGTTGCGTTTCGCAAAAAGAATTCAAACCTAGAAGGAAACCATGAAGGCTGAAATTCACCCAAGCTACGAGCCAATCGTATTCCGCGACCTAGCCTCAGGCGTTGCCTTTCTGACCCGCGCTACCATCACCAGCGACAAGACCATTGAGTGGGAAGACGGCAAGACCTATCCGGTCTACGACGTGGAAATCAGCTCCGCTAGCCACCCGTTCTACACCGGTAAGCAGCGCATCATGGACTCTGCTGGTCGTGTCGAGCGCTTCAACGAGCGCTACAAGAACTTCAGCTAGTCTCGAACTGGCCAACCCAATTCCGCCCGGAAATCCGGGCGGTTTTGTGTTTTCATCCATTTTTCAAAATCCAGGGCTTGCTCCTTCGCCCAGACAACTTGCAAATCGTGTAAGTCCGATGCAGCCATGTCAAGTTCTGGAAATTTACCGGCCATTCGTTGCGCCAAACGACCAGCAGCAATTGCATCGGCGGTTGAGTTGTGTGCGTTGTCGAGCGGGACTTGGTAATCAGTCGTCAGTGCCCCCAGGGTACGCTTGCCCTTTCTGAACTTCACGAGCTGGCGATCCAAGATCAGTGGATCCACAACAGGCCTTGGATCAATTGGATTGAGGCCGTAGCGATGTGCCTCGTGATGCAAGATCGAAAAGTCATAGGCAGCGTTGAAGGCCACCAATGGCATTTGAGACATCAATGCGCCAAGCAGCTCCAAGAGCTGAGAGATCGACTCCATTGGTGCTGAGCCGTCTCGAACCGCGACCTCGGTTGTAACTCCGTGAACTGCGCTGGCTGCCTCAGGTATCTCAATTCCAGGGTTTACCAGCCACTCGTTCAGGGACTCAACCTCGCCATTTGAATCGAGCACCACAACGCAGGCAGTGACGATTCTGGATTGACGCAGGTCAAGTCCAGTTGTCTCTAAATCAAAAGCTGCCAGACGCTTAGCCCAGTTCGGGGCTTGGGGGTCGAAATCAAAATCAAGCACGCCTCAAAGACTAGGCCGAGTGCTACAGAACCTAGACTGGTTCAATGCAGGTGTTGAAATCTTCCGCGCCGGAGTTGTTCAAGCTCGCAGCTTCCAGAGCCGAGCGTTTCGATGTTCTCAACACCGCAACCTGGCATTACCGAGGTGAGGGCAGGACCATCATCTTGGTGCATGGTTTTCGCGGGGATCATCACGGCCTGAGTGCGATTGCCGGAGCCCTTGATGGGCATCATGTGGTCATCCCTGACCTGCCTGGTTATGGCAAATCCGCGGCCTTCAATGGAAGACACGATCTCGCATCCTATGGAGATTGGTTCGCCAGATTTGCTTCAGAGTTTGATAACCCGGTCGTGCTCGGCCACAGCTTTGGATCGCTGGTAGTTGCCAAGTCCTGGGAGTATGGGATGAACCAACCGACCGTTCTTCTAAATCCAATCAGCACCACTCAGGGGGATTCCCCGGCAGGCAAACTAGCTGAGCTGTACTACAAAATCGGATCTAAAGGCCTTCTGGGCTCAGCGCTACTTCGAAGCACGCCGATTGTCCGTGGGATGTCGATGGCCATGGCAACCACTTGGGACCTAAAGCTTCGATCCTTCATCCACGATCAACACCATCGCTACTTTTCCAACTACACCGAGGATCGTGTGGTGCTCGAGGGGTATCAGGCAGCCAGCTCCGGCAATGTCATGAATTACGTGGCAAACAAACCTGAAAAGTTGCTTTTGATCGCAGGGGCGAAAGACATGATTGCGCCACTGAAGGGGCAGTTAGAGCTCCAGCGGGAAACCCAAGCTGAGCTTCGCACCCTGGAGTGCGGGCACCTCACCCACTACGAGACGCCTTTTGAGGTCGGCATCATGGTTAGAGACTTTGTGAGGGAAATCTCGTGAGGCTGGTCTTCGATGGGCGCTTTATTCAAAGGCACCCCGACGGAATAACCAAGTTCTCGCTCGGTCTTATCCACGAGCTCAAAAAGCTTGTACCGTTGACCGTTTTAGTCCACGCCGACTATCAGAGGGAGCAGATTGGATCGGGCGTGGAGTTTTTGCAGGGCAGGGCAGCTACCTCCCTCCTGGAACCGTTCACGTCACTGCTTCTGAATCGTGCGGGAGCGGATGTAGTTTTTTCGCCGATGCAAACCACCTCAGGGCTTTTCAAAAAGTACAAGCTGGTTCTGACCATTCATGACCTGATCTATTACCGCTACAAGACTCCACCAGCCCAATTCAACCCAGTACTCCGTGGGCTGTGGTGGTTGTATCACCAGAGCTACCTACCCCAGCGACTGGTGCTGCGAGCTGCAGATGCGGTGGCGACTGTATCAAACACATCCAGAGAGCAAATACTTCAGGCCAAGCTAACCAAGAAGCCAATTTGGGTAATTCCAAACGCCAGCGACCTTCCGGTTCTTGAGCCATTGCCCAAAAACAAACAGCTGGTTTACATGGGCAGCTTCATCGGGTACAAAAATGTGGAGACTTTAGTCAGGGCAATGTCCGATCTCCCGGATTATGAACTGGCACTGCTTTCAAAGATTTCACCAAAACGCAAAGCAGAATTGCAGGCTCTGATTCCAAAGGGTGCGCGGGTTAGCTTTATCGGGGGAGTGACAAACCAAGAATATGCAACCTACCTCGCTGAGGGATTTGCTTTGGTGAGTGCAAGCCTGGATGAGGGGTTTGGCATTCCAGCCCTGGAATCAATCAGTCAGGGCACGCCGGCCGTACTTTCAGACCTGGAGATATTCAGGGAAGTCGCTGGTGATGGGGCTATCTACTTCGACCCCAAGGATCCGAGCGATTTTGTTCGAGCGGTGAGAGAGCTAGAGCACCCACAGGTCTACCGAGCGACTTCTTTAGCGGGGGTTCGCCAGGCTGCAGGTTACTCTTGGAAAGTTTCAGCACAGAAGCTACTCGTGCTTCTAAAAAGTCTCTGAACCCAGTGGGTGCGGAGCCCAAGCCTCTAACTCCCAAGCGCCCTCGTATCGGAGTCGGTGCAGCGAGGCGTTTTGCAATCTCTCACCTTTTGGAGGGATGGCCCCTGCACTGACCTCAGCTAGCACGAACCTAATCAGCGCGCCGTGTGAAACAGCGAGAACCCTCTTCCCCGCAAAATTCTCGGCAACATGAGAGAGCAGTCGGTTCGCTCTTTCAATCACCTGCGTGGCGGACTCGGCACCCGGAATCTCGTCTAAACCGCCAAACTGCTCGTGCCACTGGGAGTATTCCAGTCCCTCGCCAATTCCAAAGCTACGCTCCAGCAGAAGCGGTTCAATTTCAATGTCGGAGATTCCCAACTCCGAGGCCACAATCTCAGCGGAATGCCTGGCTCTGCCCAGCGGGGAGGAGAGTATGAGATCCCAGTTGCCTTTCGCCAGTTCGGCGGCAGCCACTTGAATCTGAGCGATACCCACTTCATTCATAGGGATGTCCGCGGTGCCCTGAAGTCTGAGATTGATGTTCCAATCGGTTTGACCATGGCGCAGTAGACCAAGTTCGGTTCTAGACATTGAATAACTCCGGGAGGGCTAGTGAGGTCGAGACATTCAATCGAACATCTGCCAATGAATCGGCCTTGGTCTCACCTAAGTTGACTATGACAACCGGAACGGCCCGCTCTTTGGCGCGCTTTACAAGCCTCAGCCCAGAGTTGACACTCAGCGAGCTACCACCAACCACCAGGGCTTCCGCAGCCTCAACTGCTGCAGCTGCCTGAGCAACTCGGTGCTTGGGAATTTGCTCACCGAAGAAAACCACATCTGGCTTATAGCTTCCGCCACAGACACCGCAGCGGGGAACTTGAAAGCTCTCATCCACTTCGATTTCGGCATCGCCATCGGGGGAGGCTTGGGCATTGGGATCTTGAACAAAATTCGGATTGAGCTGCGCAATTCTAAGATCCAGTTCAGAGCGATTCACCAAGTCGCCACACTGCGTGCAGACAACAGTGTTGAGTCTGCCGTGGAGCTCCAAAACCTTCTGCGCTCCGGCCTTTTGATGCAATCCATCGACATTTTGAGTAATGATCTGAAAAATCTTCCCGGCCTGCTCAGCCTGAGCGCTCGCGATGTGTCCTTGGTTAGGTTCCGCAGAGACGATTCGATTCCACCCGACGTAACTTCTCGCCCAATAACGAGCTTGGTGGGAGGGGGAACCCATGAACTGGTCAAAAGTAAGTGGGTGTTTCTGAACCCTGCCGGCACCTCGGTAATCAGGGATTCCGCTGTCGGTTGAAATCCCAGCACCGGTCAGTAGCAGAGTGTTTTTCCCAGCAATTAGATCTCGGGCATGGTTGATACCAAATGCGAGAGCAGAGGGGAAATTTTGGGGCATTAGTGAAGTGTAATAAACACTTGGTGTCCGAAAGGGGACTTGAACCCCTACCTCCTAAAGGAGACTAGCACCTCAAGCTAGC
>DLOY01000084.1:0-138 GCA_002478545.1 Micrococcales bacterium UBA7472 | reverse complement strand
AAAACTACCCAAGGTGCTTGGTCCAAGGTTGATAGTTGAGTAGCCTAAAGCCATGAACACTGACCCAGAGCTGGCCCTGCAGAAACTTGTTGCAGCCCTAGAGTTTCACCTCGATGCCTGCCGTCAGAAGCGATCGGG
>DLOY01000011.1:7816-8601 GCA_002478545.1 Micrococcales bacterium UBA7472 | reverse complement strand
TGCCAAGAGCTCAATGCCCGCTGATAGGTCTTGAGCGCGGATAGTGATGCTGCTTTGATCGGTCTGAACCGAAACCAGATCCAGTTTGTGTGAAAAATCAGAACCTGCGCGGTGACCTAAAACCGCCGGCTTTCCAATGTTTCCTCTGGAATTCTCGCGCCACAAACCAACAAACGCCGGAAGGTCCAGCTCGGCATGGGCAACCGGCTCCATGCGAGCCAGAACCAGGTCAGTAGTCGAGGTCACCGCAGCCAAAGCCGGTCCGAGGTGCAGAATTTCCGGAGTTCCGGTGGAGAAATCAATCAGCAGTGAGATGCCATCTTTTGAAATGTGGGCAAAAGTTGGAATGCTCAATCTGTTTCCTTCGCTGACTTTGCGGTGATTGCACTTGCAGTGCCATAAATCTATGCCCAAAAGTGCAAAAAACCGAACTAAAAGCGACAGAAGTAATCACACTGTTAGCAAAAGATTCCGCTCCGCGCGCTATTTCCCGCTAGCCTTTTGCAATTGAACTGAGGTGATCAAGTGTTAGCAGCGCAGCGCAAGGCAAGAATCCTCGAAGAGGTCAGCCAAAAAGGTGCAGTCCGCATCTCTGAGATTGCGGATGCGCTCAAGGTCTCCGAGGTCACGATTCGTCGCGATGTTGAGGCTCTAGCCGCCCAGGGATTGGTGAACAAAGTCCACGGTGGTGTAACTGCAAACTCGCTCTCCTCAACCGTTGAGCCTCCATTTGCAACCAACTCGATGCGCGAGCAAAACGCCAAGAATGCCATCGCAACTGAAGC
>DLOY01000011.1:0-7649 GCA_002478545.1 Micrococcales bacterium UBA7472 | reverse complement strand
TACGCTCAGGAGCAACGCGGCGATCAGACCGTGGTGCTAACCGGTGGTTTCAGAACCCCAACCGACTCGCTGGTCGGAAAAATCACCTCAGAGGTGTTCTCTCGGTTCAACCTAGACCTGGTGTTCATGGGTAGTTTCGGTATGCATGGCGACTTTGGTTTCAGCTCACCGAATTTGATGGAGGCTGAAACCAACCGCGATGTCATCCAACGCGCTGCTCAGTTCGTGGTGCTAGCCGATCACACCAAGTGGGGCGGTCGCGGTTTCACATCGTTTGCATCGTTGGAAGACGCAGATGTTGTCATTACCACCGACGGCATTAGCCCGCAGGCGCTGAAGACCCTTAGATCAAGGGTCAAGGATGTTCGGGTGGCTAGCCTTTAGGCAAGCTCAGCGAAAACAAGTAGCTGCCAATCGGCCTACCAAACCGAACCGCAACTTTTGCCAAGTGACCCTGTTCGGTGAAGCCAAACTTTTTATGGATCGCGATTGAAGCATCGGCCCCGCGATCCGCAATTACCGCGATGATCTCCCTGATCCCCTGCTGCTTGGCTCTACCGATTAGATTCGCCATGAGTTTGGAACCAAAACCTTTTGAGGTCGCTGGAGCGGAGAGGTAGATGTTCGTCTCCACAACTTTCTGATATCCAGCTCTTTGTCTCCAGGGCTGCAGGTAGGCAAAACCAATCACCTCTCCCCCGCGATCCAGAACCAAAAATGGCAGCTCCAATTTTGAGAGCAATTCGTGCAACTCACTCCAGTGCTTCAGATCCAGCGGCTTATCGTCGAAGGTGATGGATGTGTTTCTGATGAAGTAGTTGTAGATGTCCTTGATTGCTGGGAGGTCTTCGTATCTGGCGTCTCGAATTAGCTCGGTAATTTCCTCGGCCTGCGGTTTCTGGCGCAGCTTGCGAACCAGCCGCCAACGGGTTTCGGAATCCACCACTAGCAGCTCCAATCGATTTCAGGTTCGCCCAACTCTAGAAGCAGTTTGTTACAGGCAGAAAACGGTTTTGATCCAAAAAACCCGCGATAACTTGAAAGTGGCGATGGGTGCGCCGATGAAATCACCCGGGCATCTTTCAATACCCCGGCTAGCTCCTGGGCCTTTTGGCCCCAGAGGATAGCGACAAGGTTCTTGCCACGAACCCGGCACAGGGCCGCAACCGCTGCCTCAGTGAACTCGCCCCAACCAAAGTTCAAATGCGCAGCCGAGTTGTTTGCCGAAGTCGAGAGGTGTCGATTCAACAGCATCACACCGCGTTGGGCCCAGACCGATATGTCAGCAGTCTTGACAATCGAAACCCCGAGATCGTTTCGCAGCTCTTTGAAAATGTTTCCCAAGCTGGGGGGAAGCGGCAGGGTTCCCTCCGGGACCGCAAATGCCAATCCGATTGCATGCTCGGGATTTGGGTATGGGTCCTGGCCGAGAATCAAAACTCGATAGTGCTCGGGCGGGTATTCAAACGCGCGGAGCAGATTTTGGCGAGCAGGTATCGCGTTCGGATCTTCTGAGTAGCGAACAAGAATTTGCGTCAGTAGCTCACGCTTATCCTCAAGTAGCGCTTGCCAAGCTGGGTGCATTTCTTCGAACACAAACCCAAGTCTAAAAAGTGGCAGGATTGTGAGCCTAAGGAGCAACGATGCGAACTGCGAAAGACCTTCTCGAAGAAGCTGGTAAATACTCTGGGATTCTCACCGAAATCAGGCGGGAACTGCACCAAATTCCAGAATTTGGACTGGATTTGCCGAAGACCCAGGCGCGTATCCTGCAGTCAATCGAAGGCCTTGGCGAAATCACCTTGGGCAAGAATCTCAATTCGATTGGCCTGCTAATTCGTGGGGCAAAACCTGGACCAACCGTTTTGCTCAGAGCTGACATGGATGCCCTGAGTGTTCGAGAAGAAACCGGGCTCGAGTTCGCATCCACAAACGGCTTTATGCACGCCTGCGGGCACGACCTGCACATGACCGCCGGCATTGGTGCAGCGCACCTGTTGGCAACTCATAGGGATGAGCTAAGTGGCAATGTCTTGATCTGGTTCCAGCCAGGCGAAGAGGGTCACCACGGTGCTGATGTGATGATCGAAGAGGGATTCCTAGAGCTCAGCGGCGAAAGACCGATCGCTGCTTACGGCCTGCATGTTTTCACTTCACTACCGCTTGGTGCAATCACCACAAAGCCTGGCCCCATGATGGCGAGCGCCGGAGATATGCATGTCACATTCCACGGATCGGGTGGACATGGCTCGATGCCTTGGCTATCGAAAGACCCAATTAGCCCAATGATCGAGGCGATCGCAGCGCTTCAGAACATGCTGAACAAGCGCTTTGATCAGTTTGACCCGGTGATTTTGAATGTCGGTTGGATTCGCGCTGGGGATGATGCAACCACAAACGTGATTGCAGACAGTGCATCATTTGGAGCCACGGTCAGAACCTTCTCGGAGAAAAACACCAAATTGCTGCACGAGCTAGCACCGAAATTGATCCACTCCATCGCCGAGGGCTTTGGCCTCACCGCAGAGGTCAGCTTTGGTCGTGCCACCAAGGTATTGATGAATGACCCTCAAGCAGTTGAGCGAGTGCGCAAGGTTGCGACCGAGCTGGTTGGCCAAGGCTACATGGACATGCCACACCCGATTGCCGGCGGTGAGGACTTTGCATCAATCGTTGACGAGGTCCCAGGTGCATTTGTATTCGTCGGTGCCTGCCCGCCACACATTGATCACGCAACCGCTCCGACTAATCACAGTGCGAAGGCGATGTTTGATGATTCGGTATTACCGCTGTGTGCTTCGCTACTGGCAGCACTTGCCTACGAGCATCTAGGCTAAAGTTACGGCTAATTACAAGGCATGTTGCCCAATGGTGCGCAATCTTAGATAGTTGTGAAACCAAGGAAGAGGGATTGACATGACTGATGCAACCAACTGGGGTTTTGAGACCGCGCAGATCCACGCCGGAGCAACCCCTGACCCAGCCACCAATGCACGCGCGGTACCTATCTACAAGACCACCGCATACACCTTCAACTCAGCCGAGCACGCTCGCAACCTGTTTGGACTAGCTGAGTTTGGCAACATCTACACCCGCATCATGAACCCGACCCAGGATGTTGCCGAGAAGCGCATCGCCGCCCTCGAGGGTGGAACCGCCGCGCTACTACTTTCATCCGGTCAGGCAGCCGAGACCTTCGCGATTTTGAACATCGCGCAGGCCGGAGACCACATCGTGTCTTCTTCGACTCTGTATGGCGGTACCTACAACCTCTTTAAGTACACCCTTGCCAAGTTGGGCATCGAGGTCACTTTTGTTGAGAACCAGGATGATGAGAATGAGTGGCAGAGTGCGGTTCGCCCAAACACCAAGCTGTTCTTCGCAGAGACCATCGGAAACCCAAAGGTCTCGATTCTCGACATCCGCAAGGTAGCCGACATCGCTCACAAAAACGGTGTTCCGCTGATCGTAGACAACACCGTTGCCACCCCATTTTTGATCAAGCCACTGGAGCACGGTGCAGACATCGTGGTTCACTCCGCAACCAAGTTCCTAGGTGGGCACGGCACCGTGGTTGCTGGCGCAATCGTTGACGGTGGCAAGTTCGAGTGGTCCAAGTCAGACAAGTTCCCAGGCCTTACTGAGCCAGACCCCAGCTACCACGGTGTGGTCTACACCCAAGCACTAGGTGATGGTATTGCTTACATCATCAAGGCCAGAGTTCAGCTGCTTCGCGACATCGGTGCCGCTGTTTCACCTGACACCGCCTTCTCGCTCATTCAGGGTATCGAGACGCTCTCGCTTCGCATGGAGCGTCACGTTGAGAATGCTCAAAAGATTGCCAAGTGGCTCTCTGAGCACCAGCAGGTGCTGAGCGTGAACTACGCAGGGCTACCCACCTCGCCTTACTACGAAGCTCACCAGAAATACGCTCCAAAGGGTGCTGGTGCGATCGTCTCTTTCGAGATTGCAGGTGGCGTTGAAGCAGGTGTGAAATTCGTTGATGCACTTGAACTATTTAGCCATGTTGCAAACATCGGAGATGTTCGCTCGCTGGTTATTCACCCAGCTTCAACCACCCACTCCCAGCTAAGTCCAGCCGACCTGGCCACCACCGGTGTGACTCCGGGCCTAGTTCGACTGTCGGTTGGTCTTGAGACCTACCAGGACCTGATTGCAGATCTGCAGAAGGGTTTCGCCGCGGCACGCTAAATGGATTTCCAGATATCTGAAGACTCTGCTCCCTCGGAATTTATCTCCGAGGAGCAGCGTCGTCAGCTGGTTGGAAGACCGCCTGCGACCGGCGCGTGGCTTGCCGGTGACCCAATTGGTCAGCGCAAGTTCTCCGATGTCTTTGATTTAGAGACCGAATCTGGTGAAAAGCTCCTCGGCGCAAGGCTTGCCTTCGAGAGCTGGGGTGAGCTAAACAGTGATGCATCAAACGCCATTTTGGTTTTACATGCCCTAACCGGGGATAGCCACGCGATTGGAAATGCCGGCGATGGTCACGCAACAGCGGGTTGGTGGAATGGAATCATAGGCCCCGGTCTTGCACTCGACACAGATAAGTACTTCGTCATCACCCCAAATGTTCTGGGTGGCTGCCAAGGTTCGACTGGACCATCGTCGCTGGATCGAAATGGTCGTGAGTACGGACCCTCATTTCCTCAGCTAACAATTCGTGACCAGGCCAAGGCCTTCGAAATCCTGGGCAAGTCACTGGGTATTGAGACCTGGTATGCGATAGTCGGCGGTTCCATGGCTGGAATGCATGCCCTCGAGATGGCAATCGCCAACCCGGGGCTCATGCAGCGATTGGCGATCCTGGCCGCGCCACCATTTTCAACCGCAGATCAAATCGCCCTGAATACCGTGCAGCTGGAAGCAATTCGCTCAGATTCGAACTTTGCAGCCGGTTGGTATTACGACGCTAAGCCCGGATTCGGACCACACCGTGGTTTGGCGCTGGCCAGACGAATGGCACTTTTGAACTACCGCTCCCCTGAAGAACTCAATGAGAGATTTGGTCGGTCATGGCAATCTCAGGTGAGTCCGCTCACTGAGCGGGGTAAGTATGCAGTTGAGAGCTACCTGGATTTCCACGGCAACAAGTTTGTAAGGCGCTTTGATGCCAACAGCTATATAACTTTGGTTAGCGCCATGAACTCTCACGACATCGCTCGCGGCAGAGAATCGGTGGCGGCCGCTTTGGCAAACATCACCTGCCCAACCTTGGTGCTGGGCATTGACTCAGATCGCCTCTTCCCAATCTCAGGTCAGGAGCAGATTGCCGCTGGCATCAAGGGTGAGCTGGTTGGTGGCGGGCTGCAGGTTATCCAAAGTGAGTTTGGGCACGACGGCTTCTTGATTGAAATCGAGGCCGTGGGCAAGCAGCTGGAGGCACTGCTTCAGGCATAGAGTTGAAACCGTGAATCTTTTGAAGTCCAAAATTGCGGTTTCCTTCTTCTTCCTCTCCGGCGGCATGTCTTTAGCCCTTTGGGCAGTGCACATCCCGCTCATCGAAAAAACCGTCGGCGTGAGCTACGCCCAACTGGGTGGACTGCTGGTGTTCTCGGCGCTCGGCGGGTTCTTTGCAATGCAGATTGCCGGCTGGCTCATCGATCACATCGGCGCGAAGACGACCACGATGCTCGGCGGCATCGTGGTTGGACTAGCGCTTTTGGGCCCGGCTTTTGCAGATTCTCCGCTTTGGTTGGCAGTTGCAATCTTCGGCATCGGCTTTGGACTCTCTGGCGTTGATGTGCCTATGAACGCTGCTGCCCTTCAGGTCGAAAAGGCAAATAAGCGAGCCATCTTCACCTTCTTTCACCTGTTCTGGTCGGTTGGTGGCCTAGTTGGTGCAGCCCTTGGTTTTTGGACCATTTCATTGGGTTTTGTGCAAAGCCAGACCCTGCCGGTTGTTGGCCTCACCCTCAGCGCACTCGCAATCTTTTTCTCCACATGGCTACTGCCAAATGAAATTAATGCCACCAGGGACAACAAGGTTGAAAACAAGCAGGCCTCCAAGTCAAACCGTAGGGTTTTGGCCTTCGTGCTGTTAGCCGGTTTGATGTCAGCCTCAGGCGGCATCATTGAGGGTGTTGCTCAAGACTGGTCCGCTCTTTACCTTCGCGATGTTCAAAACTTCAGCGTCGCACTCGCGGCCTGGGGCTTGGCAGCCTTCAACATCGGCATGATTCTTGGCCGCATCTTCATCGATCGAATTGTTGAGCGCAAGGGTCGCGGCTTTGTGATTCAGTGGGGGTCTTTGGTGGCAGCGATTGCCATCGCACTGCAGGCCATTGCTCCAAACGGTGAGGTATCACTGGCTCTTTGGTTCCTACTCGGACTTGGCATCTCGGGAGTTGTGCCGCAGATATTCGCAGCCGCGGGTGAGATTGGGGAACCAACTCACCAGGGTAGAAACATGGCCAAGGTGGTAGGCATCACCTACATCGGAACCCTGGCTGGACCTTCGATTATCGGTCTTCTGACGGTCGCGTTCCCGTTGGAGTGGGCAATTGGGTGGGGTGCAGTCTTGGGTATCTTTATCGTCTTGGCAAACCCAAAGCTGGAGAAACTACCTAAATGACATTGCTATTTAGCCCCATCAAGATCCGCGAGGTTGAGGTAAGAAACCGGATTTGGGTTTCTCCGATGTGCATGTACTCCTGCGAGAACCAAGACGGCATGCCAAACGATTGGCACCTGGTTCACCTGGGAGCAAGAGCGATCGGCGGTGCAGGTCTAGTGATGGCCGAGGCAACCGCAGTGGTGCCAGAGGGTCGCATCACCCCTTGGTGCACGGGTATTTGGAGTGATGAGCAGATCCCGGCCTGGAAGAAAGTGACTGACTTCATTCACTCCCAAGGCGCGACCAGCTCCATTCAGCTCGCTCATGCAGGTCGCAAGGCCTCAACCTACAGGGCGCAGTCAGGATCTGGCTCTGTGCCACTGAGCCAGGGTGGCTGGGAGACGGTCTCCTCAACCAGTGAGGCGTTTCCTGGTTATGCCGCACCAAGGGAGTTGACTACTGAAGAGATTGATGCAATTCCAGCGCAATTTGCTTCCGCTGCAAAAAGAGCGATTGCAGCCGGTTTTCAAACTCTCGAGATTCATGCCGCCCACGGCTATCTGATGCATCAGTTCCTATCGCCATTGACCAATAAGAGAACCGACAAGTACGGAGGCTCCCTCAAGAACAGGGCTCGCCTGCTTCTGGATACCGTCACTGCGATTCGCGATGAAGTGGGGCAGGGTATTCCGCTTTTTGTCAGATTCAGCGCGACCGATTACGTCGAGGGCGGTTGGGACCAGGATCAAACAAACCAGGTCGCTAGCTGGTGCCATGAACTGGGAGCTGATCTGTTCGATATCTCATCTGGTGGCCTGGTCACGGGGGTAAAGATTCCGGTGGGACCGGGGTACCAGGTTCCTCTGGCAGAAAGCCTCAAGACCGAAGCACACGCTCCGGTCGGAGCCGTTGGACAGATCACGACCGGGGCTCAGGCTGAGGAGATTTTGCAGCGTGGGTTGGTTGATGTAGTCCTAATCGGAAGAGAGTTTCTAAGGGATCCGCAGTTCCCACTTCGTGCAGCGCACGAACTCGGCGAGGATGTCGCTTGGCCCGTGCAATACGAGCGCGGTCG
>DLOY01000028.1:2634-5241 GCA_002478545.1 Micrococcales bacterium UBA7472 | reverse complement strand
GCAAGGATTGAGCCGAAAACCGCACTCACTGGATCTTCGATTCCGGGTTTCGGGATGAGAGTTCTTCCAAAAAGCGACAAATTCGTAACAGAACCACCAAAAACCGAAAATTCTGCAATACTTGTGCCATTCTCTGAGACCAGGGAAATGCTTGGTTGCAGTGAGGGTTTGCTCGGTATCACGCAAACACTCTAGTGACCTTCAGGTAAGAGGTAGATCAATTGGCAAAGACGCGGATTAGAGCAAAGCTCTTTGATGGTCGCGACCTCTTTTACTTTGATGATGTTCACTCTGACCTTCCGCAGGAGCGCAAGCCCGACCTTCGCGAAGCCGCAGACCGCCCCCAAACCGCTGACCTAAGATTTGACCCGCTCACCGGAGAGTGGATAACAATCGCTTCCCACCGACAGCAGCGCGTGGTATTGCCACCAGCTCACTCTTGCCCTCTATGCCCAACCAGTGCGGAAAATCTGTCTGAACTGCCCGACAACTTTGATGTTGCGGTATTCGAGAACAAGGGGCCAGCGTTCGGACCGGCGGCTGGGGAAATTGAGCAGCCGAGTTCACCTTTTGGCTTCTCGACTACGGCATTTGGTCGCTGTGAGGTAGTGGTCTTCTCCCCGGAACACAAGGGCAGTCTCGGCGAGATGCCAGTTGAGCGAGTGAGAACCGTGATCGGTGCCTGGATGGACCGAACCCGAGAGCTTTACGAGCTCGAGGGCGTGGTTCAGGTCTTCCCGTTTGAAAACCGTGGCGAAGAAATTGGCGTGACCCTGCATCACCCACACGGTCAGATTTACTCCTACCCGTTTGTGACCCCAAGAACCCAGCGCTTGGTGGCTAATGTCTTTGCTCACGGACCAAACTTTTTCCAAGAGCTACTTGACTTCGAACTGACCTCTGGTCGCGTTGTCCTTGAAAGCGAGCACTTCGTGGCCTACGTGCCATTTGCTGCACGCTGGCCAATTGAGATTCACGCGCTACCAAAACGAAATGTTCAGGATTTGTCTGAGCTAACCGACGCTGAGGCAGATGACCTTGCGGTCTTTTACAAGAAACTCCTCAGCGGCTTGGACAAGCTCTACCCCACCAAGACCCCATACATCGCTGCTTGGCACCAGGCGCCAAAGATTCCAAATCGAGACTGGCTCCGCCTGATGCTGCAGATCACATCTCCTCGTCGCGGCGAGGACAAGCTGAAGTTCCTCGCTGGTTCAGAAGCGGCTATGGGTGCATTCGTGGGCGACATAGCGCCAGAGGAAACCGCGAAGCGGTTACGTGAGGTCTTGAGTTGATCGAAAAAGCAATTGCGGGGTTCAAGGCTGCCTTTGGTTACGAACCTCAGGGAGTTTGGTCTGCACCTGGTCGTGCCAACCTGATCGGTGAACACACCGACTACAACGAGGGTTTTGTTTTGCCCTTCGGAATTGACAAGCGAACCTACGTCGCCCTGGCTTCTCGCCAGGACTCAACCTGTCGAGTTAGCTCGGACATCGATGGCAAAACCTACGAGACGAACCTAACCAGCGTTCCAGTGAATCTGGATTGGGCCCTCTACCCACTCGGTGTTGCTTGGGTAATGCGCGAATGGGCAAAGAGCGGTTTCGACGCTTTTTTTGTTTCTGATGTTCCAGTTGGAAGCGGGTTGTCCTCCTCTGCAGCAATTGAATGCGCAATCGGCGTTGCACTGAACGAAATCTGGGATGCCGGCAGAACCAGGCAAGAAATCGCCCTCTTGGGTCAAAAGGCTGAGAACCAAGTGGTCGGAGCCCCGACGGGCATGATGGATCAAACCGCATCGATGCTCGCCGAGAAAGATTCGGCGGTGTTCTTGGACTGCCAGACACTCGAGGCGAGAGCAATTCCGCTAAATCTCGAGCCTAGAAATCTGGTGGTGGCTGTTATGGACACGCGCGTTGCGCACCGCCACTCGGACGGTGGTTATCGAGTGCGCCGCGAATCCTGCGAGCGTGGTGCGAAGACTTTGGGAGTCAGCTCATTGCGCGGATTGACAGTGCAGGATCTACCCAGGGCGGAAGCAGAGCTTGATGAGGTTGACTTCCGTCGAGTGCGTCACGTCATTACCGAAAATCAGCGAGTGCTAGACAGCATTGAGGCACTGTCCGAGGGAGATATGGAGCGGTTTGGAGAATTACTTCTCGCATCCCACGACTCCATGGCCCACGACTTTGAGATTTCTATCGAAGAGCTCGACGTTGCTGTCGAAGTTGCGATGAAGACGGGAGCCGTCGGTTCGAGAATGACCGGTGGTGGGTTTGGTGGCGCAGCAATTGCAGTAATTGATAAGGGCCTGCTGCCCCAGCTTGAGAAAAACTGCAAGGAAGCTTTTGCGGCGAAGGGGTATGGCGAACCAAAAGTGTTCGCAGTTGTGCCATCCGAGGGTGCTCGGAGAGAGCGCTAGGCCGCTGGGACTACCGATACTCCGGCATCAACCATTTCATCAATTGCGGCCTCGATGCTTGCTGAGGCTACGCCTGCGGTTAGCGAGGTAATGACTCGGACTTCGAGTCCTGCATTCTTTGAATCCAAAGCTGAAGCCCGAACACAGTAGTCAGTTGCAATACCGACTACATCGACTTCGCTGAT